>NZ_DGTE01000023.1:0-26111 GCF_002393675.1 Streptococcus sp. UBA4344 | reverse complement strand
AATTGTGTTTAATTTTTATAAAAATTTTCAAAAAAAGGCTTCCCAGAGGCCTTTTTTCTTGTTACAATGAAGAAACAATTCTCAGTTTTTTGAGACTTGTAATCACTATCATTTTCGCAAGAAAGGAGGTCTGTTATGTCAGAAATTCGTGCTGAAAACATTTCTATCTCTTATGATGATAAATCTGTGATTCAAGACTTGTCGACTCATATTGTTAACGGTAAAATCACAACTATCATTGGAGCTAATGGCTGCGGTAAATCAACCTTACTAAAAGCCTTAACACGTATTCAGGCAGTAAAATCTGGTCAAATTTTGATTGATGGTAAAGCTATTGCTGATTTACCGACCAAGGAAATTGCTAAAAAAATAGCTTTGCTCCCACAAGTACTTGAAGCTACTGAAGGCATTACCGTTTATGAGCTTGTTTCATATGGTCGTTTTCCTCATCAAAGGTATTTCGGACAGTTAAGTAACGATGATAAAGTTAAAATCAACAGGGCAATGGAAATGACAAAAATCACTGACCTTGCCAATGAAAAAGTCGATGCTCTCTCAGGAGGTCAACGCCAACGTGTTTGGATTGCTATGGCATTAGCCCAAGATACAGAGACAATTTTTCTTGATGAACCTACAACTTACCTAGACATGAATCATCAATTGGAAATTTTAGAATTACTCAAAAAACTCAATCAAGAAACCCGTAAAACTATCATTATGGTCTTACATGATTTGAATTTATCGGCACGTTTTTCAGATAACTTAATTGCCATGAAAAACGGTGCTATTCAATATCACGGTCAGGTTGAAGAGGTTATGACAACTGATATTTTAAGAGATATTTTTAGCATCGAGGCACAGATCGTTCAAGATCCTATTCACAACTGTCCTATTTTGCTGACTTATCAGCTCACATAAATATCAGGAGAACTTAGACATGAAAAAGTTTTTTGTCGCTTTAACAACATTTCTAGCAACACTTATGCTGGTTGCTTGTCAAAATAACTCATCAACTTCAGATAGTACAGAACTATCAAGCATGCCTAAAATAACAGGATTTTCTTACCAGGGGGATATTCCTAAAAATCCTAAAAAAGTTGTCAACTTTGCTTACTCTTATACTGGCTATCTTCTTGAATTAGGAGTTAATGTGTCTAGTTATTCACTAGATTTAGAAACGAATAGCCCAGCTTTTGGTAACCAATTGAAAGATGCTGTTCAATTAACTTCAGATGACACCGAAGCTATCGCTGCTCAAGAACCAGACCTCATCATCGCCTTTTCAACTGATGAACACCTCAAAGAGCTAAAAGAGATTGCTCCTGTTTTGGTTATTGAATATGGTAAAAGTGATTACTTAGAAATGATGACAAACCTAGGAAAAGTCTTTGGTAAAGAAGACAAAGCTAAAAAATGGCTTGATAACTGGAAAACTAAAACAGCCAAAGCTAAAGAAGAGCTATCACAATACCTCAATCCATCAACAAGCTTTACTGTTATGGATTTCTATGATAAAAATATCTACCTCTACGGTAATAACTGGGGACGTGGTGGAGAATTGATTTATGACTCACTAGGTTATACAGCCCCAGAAAAAGTAAAAAATGATGTTTTCAAAGCTGGTTGGTTTGGTATTTCACAAGAAGTTCTTGCCGATTATACTGGTGACTATCTTGTTCTCAATGTTAGCAAAGATACCAAGGAAGCCGCTGCTTCACTAAAAGAAAGTGATATTTGGAAAAATATTCCAGCTGTTAAAAATCAAAAAGCTCTTGAAGTTGACGAAAATCTCTTCTACTTCTCTGACCCAATGTCACTCGACAAACAATTGGAAGCTTTTGTATCAGCTATCAAAAAAAACTAACAGTTGATAATTTTCAATCATTTCTCTGAAAAGGAAATACAATGAAACAACCGTACCTTCTTATTCAGAAAAATAAGCCAAGTCAAACTTGGCTTGTTTTTTTCAGCATTAGTATCTTTTTTCTTCTAGGCTGGTACTTGAGCCTACGTTTTGGTGCTATTTCTTATTCAAACAAACAACTTTTGAGTGTTTTAAAAACACCATTAACTGATTCTAGTTTGCAAGATGTCATTTTTGATTTGCGCTTGCCAAGAACAATCGCTGCTATTTTAGTTGGAGCAGCCATGGCTCAAGCAGGTAGTATTATCCAAGGGGTTACTCGAAATCCCATTGCCGATCCAGGGCTCCTTGGCATTAATGCTGGAGCTGGATTAGCCTTGATTGCTGGTTATGCTATTTTCGGTAGCATGCACTACAGCCTAACTCTGATATTTTGTCTCCTTGGAGCAGGTATTGCTGCTTGTCTGATTTTCGGTATTGCCTATCATCCCCAAAAGGGATATCAGCAAGTTCGACTTATTTTAGCAGGGGCTATGATTTCAACTCTTTTTTCATCTCTTGGACAAGCTCTAACACTATATTTTGATTTATCAAAAGCAGTGATTGGTTGGCAAGCAGGTGGACTAGCGCAGATCAATTGGAGAATGCTTGCAATTATTGCACCTTTCATTATTATTGGTTTGCTACTAGCACAGCTAATGGCTCACCAGTTGACCATTTTAGGTCTCAATGAAACAGTCGCTAAATCGTTAGGACAGAGAACACTTACTGTCACTATTAGTCTTCTCAGCATTGTCCTGATCTTATCTGCTGCTGCCGTCGCTCTTGTTGGAAGTCTTGCTTTTGTAGGGCTTATCATTCCTCATTTTATCAAGATGTTTGTGGCTAGAGATTATCGTATAATTCTTCCTTTAACAGCATTTGCTGGTAGCACTTTTATGCTTTGGGTGGATTTAGTATGCCGTACCATCAACCCACCAGCTGAAACTCCTCTTAGTGCTATTATCAGTATCGTTGGGCTACCTTGTTTTCTTTGGTTAGTCCGAAAGGGGGAACATCTATGAAATTTCAAGCAAAATGGATTAGCCAATTTGCTTTTCTTCTCCTTATTTTGCTGCTCGTTTTTCTCTGTTCCTTATCAATAGGCTATGCTAATACATCTTTTATTAAAGTTATCGAGGTCTTTTTAGGCCAATCAGACGCCACTATGTCTTTGATTGTTCTGAAAATTAGACTTCCTCGAATTTTAGCCTGTATGATTGGTGGTGGCTCACTTGCCATGGCAGGCGTCTTGCTACAAACACTTACTAAAAATCCACTGGCCGACTCTGGGATTTTAGGGATTAATGCTGGGGCTGGATTGGTCATTGCGATAATGGTAGGTGTCTTAGATATCACAAATCCAGCTAGCCTTGCACTAATGCCTTTCTTAGCTATACTTGGTGCTCTGTTAACCATCTGCACAGTATACGCCGTTTCTTATCAAAGGCATCAACCGATTCGTCCAATACGGTTAATCATCTCAGGTGTGGGAATATCAAGCCTGCTCTCAGGTATCATGGTTTCTATTATTGCAAATCTTGACATTGGTAAAACTGAGTATATTGTCTCATGGTTAAGTGGTAAGGTAACTGGTGGTAACTGGCAAACCTTGGTGATTTTTACACCTTTATTAATCATCACTTGGGGAATTACTTACTGGCGCAGTTATCGTCTTAACATGATGATGTTCAGTGAAGAAACAAGCATTACACTTGGACTTAATATAAAAAATGAGCGCCTTTGGACACTCATCTTATCAACAACTTTAGCCGCACTTAGTGTGGTTTTAGTTGGTAATATTACTTTCGTCGGACTACTAGCTGGTCATATCACACACCGCTTACTTGGCAACGATCATCGCCTCATCTTACCAGCTAGTATGCTCATTGGAATGATACTACTTCTCATCGCAGATACTATTGGGCGTAGCTTACTTGTTGGAACAGGTATTCCAACAGGAATTATCATCTCAGTAATTGGAGCACCTTATTTCCTTTATCTCATGATAAAAACAGCATAAACTGCCCACTGGACCTAACTCGCTTTCTTATTTCTTAGCTCGTGAAAAAACTGTCCACTGGACTTAACTCGCTCTTCTATTTCTTAGCTCGTGAAAAAACTGTCCACTGGACAGTTTTTTTAAACTTTACTTGTAAAAACTAGAGTTCCTTTATCAAAGCTCATATTTAATTGGTATTTGCCTTGATCATTTTTTCGGATATAATCCAATTTTTCCAAAGCCTCCACAAAAATATCAGGTCGTTTTTGTGCGACTTCGTCTTTTCTAACAAATTTCAAAAGAAAAGTTGTCATGTATTTCAAGGCGTACTGTGGATTAACATCTCCAAGTAAGTCAAATAAAGGCTCTTGCGCTTCAGACATTGGTAAATTATCAGCTAATTTGAAAAAATAATTTGCAAGCGTTAATTCGCTTCTAGCAATGCTTGTTTTTTCAATAAGTACCAAATCGTTAGTCTCATTAGTCAGACGTGTCTCAAAAGATAATGCCATCAACTCATCATAAATAGCACTTTGGTCATCTACAAAAATCTGACTGTCTAAGTCAATAGTTTCTAAAGAATTTAGTAAGTCAAAACCAATTGTATAACGTTTATTGTCACGAACAATGTAGCCTGCTTGGACATATTCTTCAATCAAGCGATCAATCTTTGGCACATCTTGAAAATTGGCTTTGATTTGACGTAAGGTCACATCATCTGTCTGGTAAAGAAAATTAGCCAAATCCTTAAAAAAAGTTTGGCGTGTTAATTTATCTGGATTAAAAATCTTAATCATATAATTCTCCTAAATACTGTAAATACTCTGATTGTGATAGCTGACTTGGATTCGTCCCTGCTTTGTTTAACGGTACAGCAAGACCAAGCTGCTCATAGTAAGACTGCCAAAAATCAGAAATCGTATGCTTATCATCCCCAAATTGCATTGGAATGGTTTCAAAAATCGGTAAAATTTCTGCGATATACTGTGAACAATAATAGCAACCATTATCCGGATAAAAACTGTGATTGTAAGGTCTGCCCAGCAAATGCTCCGCTGCTGCCTGAACCTGCTCAGCCTTAATCCTAGGATAACGGTAAACAAAAATCCTATGCTGCTTCGTTTTCAAAAATTCCCTTAACTGCTGTTTAATAACACCTTTATCCTTGGTCGCATGATAAATCATCGAACCAAAATAAATAGCAACGTGGCTATATTGTCCAGTTGCTTTCTGGATAGCTTGCGACATATCGGAAATTCCGTACATAAAAAGTAAATCGCCAGCTCGCAATTCTTGAATATTCATAGCTTTATTGTAACAAAAAACAAGAATGACTGCTATAAGAAGATAAGCTTCACTTTTAATAAGTTTTTATCTTTGAAGAACTTTTGAGGTCTATGCTATAATGCCAGTATGAAAATATTAATTCCTAACGCCAAAGAATTACATACCAACCAAGATGCTTTTCCAAGCCAACCATTATCTGCCAAGAGCCAAGTAGTGCTCAAGACCTTACAAGAATACCCCGCCGAAAATTTGGCTAATTTCTACAAAATCAATTTAAGTAAAGCTGACCAAGAATGGACACGTTGGCAACGTCTAGCGGGTAAACAAGCCAAAAACTATCCCGCATGGCTATTATATGACGGTCTCATGTATCGGTATATGAAACGAACTCAGGTAACCGAAGCGGAGCGACATTATCTTGATAACCATCTTCGTATCGCTACTGCCTTATACGGTTTAATCAGTCCCATGACGTTAATCGCACCACATCGCCTTGATTTTCAAGGCAATCTCAAAATCAATGGTACCTCATTGAAACAATTCTGGCGAAAATCATATGATGAACAAGTTCAAGAAGATGACCTTATCATTTCACTCCTATCATCAGAATTTGAGCAAGTTTTCTCTCCAAATATCCGCAAACGCATGGTTAAAATTGTCTTTATGGAAAATAGAAACGGAAAGCCAAAAGTTCACTCAACCATTTCTAAAAAAGGACGTGGTCGTTTGGTCTCACTAATGGCTGAAAAACAAATTAAAACGCTTGATGCCATCAAAACATTAACTTTCGATGGTTTCGTATTTTCCAAAGACCATTCAGACGACAAAACACTCACCTTTATCCGAAATGGGGAATAAAAAAGACGACTAACAAATGTCGCCTTTTTTATTTTATGTTGCCAATTAATTAAGCGTTGAAGCTTTCTGTCAATTGTGGAACAACTTGTTTTTTACGTGAAACAGCACCAGCAAGGAATGCGTGGTTGTTTTCAAGTTTGAAGTTGAAGGCAGCTTCAACTTTCTCCATGTTAGCACCGAGTGCCAAGATTTCTGAGTTTGAGTTAAGGATATCTGTAATCATAAGAACAAAGTCAGAGTATCCGTTAGCAGAGATAGCAGCAGTCATTGCAGCTTCGATTTCTGCTTGACGTTCAAGAACTTCGTTGATATCAACTGTGTTAACTTGTGCAACACGAACTTGGTTTCCATTAAGTTCGAATGATTTAGCATCGATGTCGATCAATTCTTCAGCAGATTTTGTTGCCAAATTTGTACCAGCTTTAAGCAATGCCAAACCGTATTCTTCAAGGTTAACTCCTGCGATTTCTGCCAAGTCAGCAGCAACAGCTGGGTCAGTTGCGTGAGTTGTTGGTGATTTAAGAAGAAGTGTATCTGAAATCAAACCAGACAAAAGCAATCCAGCCATTTCTTTAGGAATAACAACATTGTTTTCTTTGTATAGACGGTAAACAATTGATGAAGCTGAACCAACTGGTTCTAAACGCATGTAAAGTGGGTTAGCAGTTTCAAAGTTAGAAACACGGTGGTGGTCAATCACTTCAACAACTTCAACGTCACGAATATCTGAGATTGATTGTTGGAATTCATTGTGGTCTGTCAAAATAACTTGGTCAGCACCTTCTGCTTTAGCTGATTCAACAACACGTGGTGCTTCTACACCAAAGTAGTTCAATGCAAAAGTTGTTTCTTCATTTGGAGTTCCAAGAGCAACAGCTTCAGCATCTACACCAAGTTCACGTTTCAAGTATGCATATGCGATTGATGAACCAAGCGCATCAGAGTCTGGATTTTGGTGACCAAAAACTAAAATTTTAGACATGTTTTTTACCTCATAATAATTATTTATTCTTATTTTAGCAAAATTTAAGGGAGATAGCAAAACTAGCAGACGCTTTTCCCGCATTATTCCTGCAAAAAAAGCACCTTTATCAGCAACTCTCAGCAGCTGATGATAAAAATGCTTTCATTTTTATTCATTTTCTTTTATCTCTTTTGCAGAATCATCATGAGGATTTTCTGAAATAGTGGCACTAGTTTCTGAAGCTTTTTCAGATATATCATCCTTCTTACCATACTTTTCCTGTTCTAAAGCAAGGCGCAAAAGACGCTCTTCTTCCTCACGATTTTCTTGATTTCTGATAGCTTCTTGTCTCTTACGATAAGCCATAAATTTTCGACTATTATCCACAATATGTAGATTTTTAATGCCTTTAGCAAGCAAGCGCCAAATAAAAGTAATCAATGACTCAAGTAAGAGTAATAATTCAATCACAACAACACCCAGTAAACTCCAGGCCATAAATAGCGTTACTAGTAGCTGTGAAAAAATCTTTTTAAGATTTCCTAAATCATTATTATGAATAGATAAAGTTTCCAAGAAAAGATTCAAAATACCTTGTAAAAGACCTGATTTAACAGATTTATCACTGTTCAAATCCATTTCTTCTTGACTTGGCATCACCAAAACAATATCACCGTCTTGGATATAATCCACTCTATCTCCTAATGTAATATCAAAATCAAATAAGTCACGCGCTAACTTTTTGATTTTACCATCTTGTGTCAAATAAACGAACTGATCGTCAAATTTTAAAACTTTGTAACTGTTCATAGTGTCCACCTTGTGATAGAGCTTATCAAAGATTCATCTTAATGTCAATAGTCATACTGTCTAGTGATGAATACGTTTCATGTATTCCGTATAAGACTCAGTGTGCATAAGGTCTTTTGCATTTTGGACACGTTCTTTCGTTGGCGGTTTGACGCCTTCAAGAGTATAAGGAATTCCCAATTCACGCCACTTGAATTCACCTAAAGTATGATAAGGTAAGATTTCAAACTTATCAACATTTTTAAGCGTTGCTACAAACTTACCTAATTCAATTAAATCATCATCAAAGTCTGTCAACCCAGGGACCAAAACATGACGAATCCATACTGGGACTCCCTTATCAGACAAATAACGCGCAAAAGCTAAAATATTGGTATTTGGTTGACGTGTTACAACAATATGTTGTTTAGGATTGATTTCTTTTAAATCCAAAAGCACAAGGTCAGTAACAGCTAACAATTTATCAACAATTTCATGGTACTCTGGTGTATCTCGGAAAGTAAACCCACAGGTATCAAGAGTACAGTGAATGCCAAGTTCTTTAGCTTTAGTAAAGAGTGCAGTAACAAAGTCAATCTGAAGCATGGCTTCACCACCTGAAACCGTGATACCACCATTTTCACCCCAAAAATGTCTATAACGCAACGCTTCTGCTAAAACATCATCAACAGTGCGTTCACGTGAATTATTTGTCTCTAATGCCCAAGTATCGGGATTGTGACAATATTGGCAACGCATCTTGCAGCCTTGCATAAAAATGACAAAGCGAACACCAGGACCATCAACAGATCCAAAGCTTTCTGTTGAATGAATCATCCCTGTCACTTTTCCGTAGTCAATTTCAGTCATTTTCTATCATCCTTTGTAACCGTTTTTCTAATTTTCATTATACCATTTTCCAAAGAAAAAAGACTAAGTCAAGCTTAGTCTTCTTCAATACTCTGTTCTATATCAGAAAAAATAACTTTCAATTTTGTCACTCGACCATCTTTTACTTTATCATTTGTCAAAGCAATATGTTTTTCTTTTGAATCAACTTCAAACGTTTCGCGACTATCCTGACTTGGAATGTTACCAACACCTGTCAAATAGAACCCAGCAATAGTATCAACATCATCGCTATCTAAATCTAGGTCAAAGTAATCATTAAAATCATTCAAAGTCATTGTTCCTAAAACAATGTAAGTATCTTCACCAATCTCACGAACAAATTGCTCTGCTTTATCAGTTTCATCATCGATTTCACCGACAATTTCTTCAAGGAGGTCCTCAAGTGTGACAATCCCTGCAACCCCACCATATTCATCAAGTAAGATTGCCATTTGATTTTGAGTGTTTCGTAATTGACGTAACAAATCATCAACAAAAATAGTTTCTGGGACAAACAAAGGTTCCTGTAAAATTTTACGTAAAACAATATTGTCAAATCCATCACGGAAACCAGCATCAAGCAGACGTTTCGTATGAAGAACACCAATAATCTTATCCTTGTCATCATCATAGACCGGGATACGTGAGAAGTGTTTTTTCAAAATTTCTTGGATATTTTCTTGAGTATCATCATTAATATCAATCATGAAAGCATCCGTTCTTGGTACCATGACTTCACGCGCCATCAATTCATCAAGTGAGAAGACCCCCTGAAGCATTTCAATTTCTTCTGCATCCAATGTTTCCTCACTATTTGACAACATGTATTCAATCTCATCACGAGTCATTTTTTCATCAGCATCATCAAACTGCATTGGTGTGATACGTGACAAAAGGTTGGTTGAAGCTGACAACAACCACACAAATGGACTAACAATTTTACCAATAAGGATAATCACTGGAGCTGAAACAACCGCTAAATTTTCCTTAAGGTTCATTGCGATACGTTTTGGATAAAGTTCTCCAAGAACAATTGAGATGTAAGTCAAAAAGACAAGAGAAATCACACTACCAGCCGTTTTTGCCCACACAAAACCACCAAACCAAGAGGCAATCACACTACCAAGTGAAGCAGACAAACTAGCCCCTTGCAAAAGACCAATAAAGGTAATACCAACCTGAATAGTTGATAAAAAGTTATTCGGTTTTTCTAGAACAGACAAAAGACGGATATATTTTTTATCTCCTTCTTCTGCTTTTTGTTCAACACGTGAACGATTTAAAGAAACAAGTGCCATCTCAGATGCTGAGAAAAAGGCATTAAACAAAGTCAAAATTAATAATAAAACAAATTGAAAAACTAAATTCTGACTCGGGTCTTCCATATAAATCTTACTCCTCTTCTATATCGGTAGGCATTCTAGCCTACATCTATTCTTATACAGTGACTACATTATAGCATATTTTCTATGTAAAGTATCAAACAAATACTATTACTTTCTTCTATTAAATAAAAAAGCCCAGTTCTTTGAACTGAGCTCCTTTTTTCCTTTTATTTCAAAGTAAGAACTGTATCACCAGCTTGTAAGCTTGTACCTGGTGTTGGTTTGATCACAAAGTCATTAAAGACATGTGAATTGGTTACTGTGACGATAACGGTATCATCTAGGCCTGCTTTTTGAATTACTGGATCCCAAAACTCAATTAATTTATCTCCTTTTTTAACATGTTGCCCTTCAACAACGTAAGAAACAAAGCCAGTTCCTTTTAGTTTAACTGTTCCAATACCGATGTGAATCAACAAGACGATACCATCTTCAGAGACAAGACCAACAGCATGGCGAGTCGTAAAGACTTGACGAACCATAGCATCAAATGGAGCATAAACACAACCATCGCTAGGCTTAATAGCAAAACCTTTACCGAGACCTTCACTGGCAAAGACTGGATCAGCTACTTGTGACAAAGCAAGAAGTTCACCAGAAATTGGAGCAGAGATGCTAAGACCACCATCTGTTTCAACTTTATCATCGATGAATTCATGACCCCAAGTACGTTCAAGTTCTTCGACAATTTCAGCGTGTTTTTCTTCGGTTAATTTGACACGGAAGAAGAAAACAAGACTACTTAGAACAATCAAAACAAATGGCAAAGCAAAAACATGAAGTTTGAAAGAAATGGCACCCGCTTTTGTAATAGAATCAGCTGTAGCACCAGTTGTCATTCCAGCCGCAACTGCTGCTGCACCAATAACTAAGTTTGAAATAGCACCACCAAATTTATCCAACAAAGGACGAACTGACAAAGTCAAGGCTTCGTCACGATGTCCGAGTTTCCATTGACCATATTCAACACAGTCTGTGATAATCATCAAGACAACAAGGAAAACAAGCGGTTGTGGAATAAAGAACAACTCAGCAGCAATTAAAACCAAAGCAAGTGAAGTTCCTGCTACAGAGAATAATCCAATACCACAAAGCATAACCGCAATACATGCAAAGAAAAGATTACGTCGATTTAATTTTCCAGCCAACTGTGGGAAAAGTGATACTGAAAGCAAACCAACGATGGTATTAATAGTTCCTAAAATAGAAAATTGAGCAGCATGCCCTAAAATGTAAGTAAAGTAATACAATTCAGAAGCATTTAAGATGCTAATACCAGTTGTATACAAAACATATGATAAAGCAATAGCCATCAATTGGTCGTTCTTAGTCAAAACTTTAAGAACATCTTTAAAGCCTGTTTTTTCAGTATTTTTACGAAGGTCTGATTCAATTTCATGTGTTCCGAAAGCAACAGCCAACACAGTCAAAACACCTAGTAAGGCAACGATAAAGGCAAACCAGAACCAACCACGATTATCACCAGCACCACCGTTACGATTTAGTGAGAAGAAAAGAACGATTGGCATAATGACAACACCAACGATATTTGCACCGATTGTTGAACCAATACGAGCAAAGGTGGCCGTTTTTTCACGTTCTTCTGAGCTAAATGACAAAGCTGGAACCATTGACCAAAAGCCGATATCTTTAAAAGAATAAAAAATATCCATCGTGATATAGATAAAGGCAAAGATAATCAAGTAAAGCACTGGATTAGTCTTATTGAGCCCTCCCATATCTGTAAATAAAATCAATAAAGCAATTGAACTAATTGTTCCACCAGCTACTACCCATGGTTTGAATTTTCCCCAGCGTGTCTTGGTATTGTCAATCATGTTTCCAATAAAAGGGTCAATAATCAATTCAACAATGCGCAAACCTGCAATAATTTGAGTAATATATAAAACCATGCGATTATTTTGCGCCGCATCACCCGTATTAAATAAGTGTGAGGTAATAAAGGTGATAAAGTATGTTGATAGGGTCGCGTAAAAAATATCATGACCAAATGCACCAAAAGCATATGAAATGCGTGAGGTAGCTGCAGATTTTTTCAAATCTTTATTTGAATGAGTCGCTTGATTCATAAAAATCTCCTTCTTCTAACAACTTTGTTTTTTTGATTACAAGAATATAGTAAACGCTTTCCTGAATAAAGTCAATGAATTTTAGTAAAGTTTTACTAACTTTTAGTTTATGTTCTCAAACTATTTCAGAAATAAATATCTAAATTTTCTGAAAAATGTTATAATAACTATCAAACAGATTACGGAGGTTCCTCATGACTCAAATTGCTTTAAAAAACGTCACCCTTAAACGACAGAACAAAACTCTTTTAAATAACCTAACCTGGGAAGTTAATAAAGGAGAACACTGGGCAATCTTAGGTCTCAATGGTTCAGGTAAAACATCTCTTCTCAAACTCATCACTGCAGAATACTGGACAAGCGACGGTAGTGTTGAAGTTCTAGGAAATAAATTTGGAGGAACAGATATTAGCAACATGCGTACAAAAATTGGTATCGTCGGCTCATTCATCGCTGAGCGACTATCTCCACACATGCTTGCTGAAAAAATCGTCCTAACTGGGAAATACAAGTCAAGCATTCTCTACACTCAATATGGCGAAAAAGAACTCAATGAAGCTAAGCAAATGTTGATTTCAATTGGTGGTGAACACCTTCTTGGCCGTATCTACGCTAGCCTTTCACAAGGTGAAAAACAACTACTTCTTATTGCACGTAGTTTGATGGAAGAACCTGAAATTTTAATTCTTGATGAAGCAACTAGTGGACTTGACCTTTTTGCACGTGAAAAATTGCTTCGACAAATTGAACAAATCACCAATCTTCCAAAAGCTCCAACAATTCTCTACGTCACACACCATGCAGAAGAAATTACTCGCTCATTTACCCACGCTCTACTTCTCAAAAAAGGGAATATCATTGCCCAAGGTCCAAAAGACCAAGTCCTAACAGAAGATATCTTATCTGATTTTTATGATCAAACCGTATCAATTGTCCCTCTTGGTGATGAACGTATTTACATCAAACCTGAATTTAAATAACAAAAAACCTCTATGACCTTAATCATAGAGGTTTTGCTTATTAACGTAATTTTTCAATCATAACCAAAAATGGTGGTTGGTGAATTTGGTTCAAAGGTTTATATAGCATTGTTGCAAATTCTTTTTGATCAAGTGCTGACACAAAATCAAGCACTGCATCTTTTTCCATGTCGCCACCTTCATGACCATAATAAATCATGATAGCTAGACGACCACCGATTTCAAGACGTTCTAAGATTTTTTCAATAGCCACTAAAGTGGTATCAGGTTTTGTAATGACTGTCTTATCGGCACTTGGTAAATAACCAAGATTGAAAATAGCTGCGCGAATTGGCTCATTAACGTATTGGTCAAGATTTTGATGACCATCAAGAATTAATTGAGCATTTGAAATAGCTTGTTTTTCTAAACGTTCTTGTGTGCTTTTTAAAGCTTGTTCTTGCACATCAAAGGCATAAACTTTTTTAGCCTTTTGCGCCAGAAAAGCTGTGTCATTCCCATTTCCCATTGTCGCATCAATGGCTACCGCGCTATCATCTAGCACTTCAGCCAAGAAATCATGAGACAAATGCAACGGACGTTTAATCATGATTTAGACTCCTCTTCTAATTTACAGCCTTGATAAGAACCGCGGCGTTCCATTTCTTTATCAATAGCGTTCAAAACTTCCCATTTTTTAAGACTCCACATTGGACCGATAAGCATATCGCGCGGAGCATCACCTGTAATACGATGAATGATGATATTTTTAGGAATAATTTCCAACTGGTCGCAGATAATATTGACGTATTCGTCCATACTGAGCAATTTCAAACGTCCTTCATGGTAATCACGTTGCATTTTGGTACTTGTCATCAAGTGAAGCAAATGCAGTTTAATCCCATCAATCTCATTATCTGTCACACAACGTCTAACATTTTCAAGCATCATCTCATGCGTTTCACCGGGCAAACCATTAATCAAGTGAGAAACAATTTCCACTTTTGGTGCCAGTTCACGCAGACGCTTTACAGTTTTAACATACAAATCATAAGTGTGCGCACGATTGATAATCTTAGACGTTTCATCATAAGTAGTCTGCAAACCAAGTTCGACAGTCACATGCATACGCTCAGACAACTCAGCGATATAAGCAATTGTCTCATCAGGTAAACAATCAGGACGTGTTCCAATATTAATCCCAACAACACCTGGTTCATTAATTGCTTGCTCGTAACGCTCACGAATCACTTCTACTGTATCATGGGTGTTAGTGAAGTTTTGGAAATAAACCAAGTATTTTTTAACATCCGGCCACTTGCGGTGCATGAAATCTATTTCTTTATAAAATTGATCACGGATTGGGGCATCTGGAGCTACAATTGCATCACCAGAACCTGATACCGTACAGAAGGTACAGCCGCCATGTGCTACTGTCCCATCACGGTTTGGGCAGTCAAATCCTGCATCAATAGGAACTTTAAATATTTTTTCTCCAAAAATCTCGCGATAATAATCATTTAGAGTATTGTAACGTTTTTTCATAGCTTTTATTATAACACTTTCTACTTAACAGACAAACTCTAGTCACCTTAAAAAGACGACCAGTTGGTCGCCCTTAGCTATTAATTTAATCTTGTTTATCTATGAAACGCCATTCAAATCGTTTTTGATCATAAATTGGATAGACAGCTGCTGAAATAGCAATAGCTAACAACCAGCCACCTAAGATATCTGATGGATAATGAACACCTAGATAAATACGTGAAATAGCCGTTGTCAAAGCAATTACTAAAACCAAAATTTGTAAGCAACGTTTTGCCAAGGTTTTCGTCAAATGTTGTTCAATAATAATCATCAAACTAATGGCTACAATCATCGTTGACGCTGCATGCCAACTTGGGAAAGATGGGCCTAGTGGTTTCTTAACTAAATATTCAAGACTTGGTCTCGGACGATTATAGAGATATTTGAAAATTGTTGACATAGCTCCCATCAAGACCAAATTACCTGATAAAAAGAGAGCTTCTGTTTTCCAATTCTTTTTGAAATAAAAGACTGCTGAGATAGCAAATGTGTAAACAAAAACCAAAGCTTCATGACCAAAATTCGTCACTGCTTTGAAAAATATACTCAAGTGATTTGGCAAATCCCCACGCACACTTGATTGAATACTTGAATCGATACTTACTAGTACCTCAGGATAAAACTTAACAATATAGCCTAATATCATAAAAAGAACAAGAAATGATGAGGCAATTGAAAAGTAAGTTTGTTTGTGTTTCATTCTAATACCTTTCACAACAATTTAGTGCTGTAGTACTATTATAACCTAGTTAATTTTTTTATCCCAGTCATATCCTTTAAAATCTGTGGCAAAATTGTGTCAGTACAATTCTAGGTAGCTAAAAAGGCTAGAAACAAGCCGTTTCTAACCTTTTGGATATTTATTATTTAACCATTGGTTTTAAAAAGCCCCATAGGATAAAGAAGGACACTGAAAAAATAAGTCCTTCAATTAAGTTAAATGGGACAACCATCGCAAAGAGGTAATTTCCCAAACCTAGGATAGCTGAAATGTCAAAATTAGCAAATTGTGCGTAAAGTGGTACCGCATAGATATAATTTAAGACCAACATTGCCATGGTCAAGCCAAGCGTTCCCACAACTGAAGCCAAAACGTAGTTTTTTAAACTTGGTTTACGATTCCAAATGAAAGCCATAGCTAACAAGAAAACACCTAAAGCAACCACATTCATTGGCATACCAATCAGAGTTGCAATGCCGCCGTTGTTTAGCATCAACTTCAAAAGTGTTCGCAAAATCAAAATTCCAAGTGCGCTTTGCAAATCAATCATCACAAGACCAATTAAAACTGGCAAAATAGAAAAATCAAATTGCAAGAAGCTAGCTGATGGAATCAATGGGAATTGCAAATACATCAACAAGAACGAAAGCGTCGATAAAATAGCAATGTGCGCCAATTTACGCGTATTAGTCATAGTTTCAGGCATAAAAAAGTTCCTCCAATTTTCTCAAATTGAAAGAAGGCGTTCGAGTATAGAGCTCCACATAAAAACGAGCTAAACTCTTGGTCTTCTCCCATCCAGACTTTACTGTCGGTTCTGGAATCTCACCAGATCAACTGCAAGTGCAGCTCGCGGACTTTCAAATTGCTCTTGTTCTCTTACCAAACTAAATTGTTTGACCTTTTACTTTTAGTCTAGGCGACAACCCACAGACATAACTGATGTCAGGAAAGGGAAGTCAACGACGAATTAAAGCAAAAGGCAGACAACGAGAGGCAACACCACCGGTCGGGAATCTCACCCTGCCCTGAAGACACTCTTAGCATATCAAAAAAACGTCGCCACTGCAATGATTTCAGCTCAAAAAGCTTATAATAAAGCAAAAAAACAGCTATTTAAGCTGTTTTTTTATTTTAATTTATCATGAGCATATGTGTGACTTAATTCCAAATTTGGAAATGCTTGCTGACGAAGTGCTTCATAGACAATCATGCAGACAGTATTTGACAAATTCAAGCTACGCACGTGTTCATCATTCATTGGAATGCGGAGTGCTTTTTCTGGATTTGCTCGCATAAATTCTTCTGGTAACCCTTTATCTTCACGACCGAAAAGGAAATAGTGATGTTTACCATCATTGTACTGCTCGTCTGAATAAACTTTTTCAGCGAATTTGCTAATCAAATGAACTTGTCCATCACATTTTTCCATAAATTCATCTAAGCTATCATAAAAAGTCACATCAAGTTTATCCCAGTAATCAAGGCCGGCACGTTTCATCTTACGGTCATCAATTGGAAATCCCATCGGACGGATAATGTGTAATGGGGTGTTAGTCGCAGCACAAGTTCTGGCAATATTTCCTGTATTTTGTGGAATTTGTGGTTGAAAAAGAACGACATGATTGACGGCTTTAGTAGCTTCTTCTTGATAATCAAGTTCTTCGATATTCATAACGATTCCTCTCAGTTTTTTGACATAAAAATAAACCACACTGCCCGGAGTCAAGCTCAGCAAACAGCGTGGTTGGCGGCGATTCATTAACTTAAATCATAACAGGTTTGATTTAAACTAACGAATTCTTGATATTTATTATAACACTTTAACATGCAAAGTCAACGTATTTGACGCGAAAATGTCACGTTTTTATGGCTTTTTTCAAGTCTCTTTTATTGAAAACCCTTTCTTTTGTAAAATTAAGAGAAGCCTTGATATTCAAGGCTTCATGGACATCGATTATTTTTTCAAATGATATGAATAGGTTGCAATGATAATATCTTCATACCAGCGCAAACGAGCACGAATGCGTAGACTCATTTGGTTGTGAAGCATGTTTTGCCAACTATGTTTTGGAATGAATTTTGGAATAATAACCGTCATGGTGTGTTTATTTTTCTTAGCTTCATGATTCATTTTTTGAACAAACAACATGGTTGGTTTCACGATATCACGGTAATTCGATTCAATATTGACAAATGTGACATCTGGGAAATAGTGTTTAAATTCTTGTTCAACTTCCAAATCTTTTTCGCGTGTTTCCAAAGTTGACACGTGCATGGCAACAACTGTTTGTCCGATACTTTTAGCATAGTTAATAGCACGGATACTTGCTTGCGTCATATTTCCGACCAAAATCAAAACCGTATTGCCATCATAATGAATGTTCTTCACATCATCCGTTAAACGTAATTGCATGGCAACATTCCTGTAGTGATTTTTAATGGAATAAAAGAGGAACATCAAGACAAGAATGATTGGGAAGAATGGCCAGATTTCACCAATTCTAAAAATCAATAGGATAAGAATGATGAGGTAACAAATCACAGCCCCTAAGATATTTGCAATAGAATGTTTCAAATAATCCTTACCATATTGTCGTTTCCAATGGATGACCATTCCTGTTTGCGAAAGAGCAAATGGAATGAAAACACCAATGGTATAAAGCGGAATAAGGCGTTCAGTTGAGCCATTAAAGATGCAAAGTAAAGCAATTGCTCCTACTGCTAAGGTAATAATCCCATTTGAATAGCCAAGGCGTGCTCCTTTTTCCATGAAAAGGTGAGGCATGTATTTGTTTTTAGCCATGTTAAATGACAACATTGGAAAGGCAGAAAAACCTGTATTGGCAGCTACTGCCAAGATTAAGGCTGTTGACAATTGGAAAACGTAGAAGAGCGCATTTCCGATTGCTGAGTCACCAAAAATACGTTGTGCAATTTGAGCCAAAATAGTTACATGTGCCGATGACATAATTCCTAACCAATAGTTTAGAAAGGTAATACCTGCGAACATAATTCCAAGAATTAGTGACATAATAGCCAGTGTACCAGCAGCATTTTTCTCTTTAGGTTTCTTGAAAAATGGTACCGCATTTGAGATGGCTTCAACACCAGTAAGTGATGCCGAACCACTTGTAAAGGCTCTAAGTAGAAGGATTAAAGTTACTCCCGGAACGACTTTACCAACGTGCGCTGTTGCAGTGTAAGCTAAATGTCCTGTAAGGATTTGGAAAGCACCATAAGCAATCAAGAATAAGATACTTACAATAAACAAATACACCGGAATCATCAGTGATTTTGCCGACTCACGTAAACCACGTAAATTCATAAACATCAAAACCAAGACCAGAACAATCGAAATTTCTAAGTTAAATTCCTTAATGGCTGGGAAAGCTGATGTAATGGCATCAGCACCAGATGATACCGAAACAGCGACTGTCAACATATAATCAACCAACAAACTACCACCGGCAATTAATCCCATACTTGGTGATAGATTTTCAGTAGATACCATGTAGGCACCACCACCTTTAGGATATGCATGGATAACTTGTTGATAAGAAATCGTTAAGCTTGCTAACAATACCAAAACTAAAAGTCCGATTGGTAATGACCACCAAATTGCTGCCGCAGAAATAGTTGTTAAAACCAAGATAACTTGTTCTGGACCATAAGCAATTGATGAAAGGGCATCGCTGGACAACATAGCTAAAGCTTGTGATTTGGATAATAGATGATCCTCATCAGACTCGCCAGCTGATTCCAAGGGATTACCAATAAAAACATTTCGTAACTTTTCAAGCATTGAAATTTCTCCCTAAAATTAGATAACGACTCATTATAGTTCTCTCACTAACATTTCGCAAGCGTTTTGATGATTTGTAACCTAATTTTAACAATCAATGTTAGCTTTGATAAATCAAGCTTAATCCCTTATAAACAGTTGAAATGGCTAGTATTTTTAGGAAAAATAGAGTAATATAGATACGATATATTTCGGAGGTTAAAATGAAAATAATTGTTGTCGGCGGAGGTAAGGTTGGTACTGCACTTTGTCGCTCACTTGTTGAAGAAAAACATAACGTCGTCTTAATTGAAGAAAAAGAAGCTGTTTTAAAAAACATTACCAAACGTCACGATATCATGGGAATCGTTGGTAATGGTGCTAACTTTAAAATCCTTGAGCAAGCAGATGTTGCTAACTGCGATATTTTCATTGCTCTTACTGATAAAGACGAAGTTAACATGATTTCAGCCGTTCTTGCTAAACAAATGGGAGCTAAAGAAACGGTTGTCCGTGTTCGTAATCCAGAGTATTCTAACGCTTACTTCAAAGATAAAAATTTCCTTGGCTTTTCTTTGGTGGTCAATCCTGAATTGCTTACAGCGCGTTACATTGCCAATACAGTTGACTTTCCAAATGCCCTTTCTGTAGAACACTTTGTTAACGGTCGTGTCATGTTAATGGAATTTGTAATTTCTGATGGCAGCAAACTTTGCCACATGAGCTTGAGCCAATTCCGTAAAAAATTTGGTAACTTGGTTATCTGTGCTATCGAACGTCGTGGAAAATTGATTATTCCAGACGGTGATGCCACACTCCAAACAGCTGATAAGATTTTTGTCACTGGAAATCGTATTGACATGATTCTTTTCCACAATTCTGTTAAAACCAAATCTATCAAAAATATGATGATTATTGGTGCCGGACGAATTGCCTACTACTTGCTCAACATTCTTAAGAACACTAAGATGAATCTTAAGGTCATTGAAAACAATCCTGAGCAAGCTCAAATGTTCAGCCAAGAATTCCCAAATGTCCATGTGGTACAAGCTGATGGTACTGCTAAGAGTGTTCTCCTAGAAGAATGTGTAGAGAACTTTGATGCTGTAGCAACACTAACAGGAGTGGATGAAGAAAACATCATCACTTCAATGTTCCTTGAAACACTTGGCGTTCGAAAAAACATCACTAAAGTTAACCGTACAAGCTTGCTTGAAATTATTGACACTAGCCAATTTTCAAGTATTGTCACACCAAAAAGTATTGCCGTGGATTCAATGATGCACTTTATCCGTGGTCGTGTAAATGCTCAAGACTCAAACCTCGATGCCATGCACCACGTTGCCAACGGTCGTATTGAAACCTTACAATTTGAAATCCGCGAGAATAATAAAATGGCAGGCAAGAGCCTTTCATCACTTAAATTTAAAGAAAATATTCTGATTGCCGCAATCATCCGCAATGGTAAAACTATTTATCCAACGGGTGAGGATGTCTTTGAAGTTGGCGATAAGATTGTCGTTGTTACATTCTTGAAAAACATCACGCGCATCTATGATTTGTTAGCGAGGTAAGTTATGAATAAAAGTATGGTTCGTTACCTCCTAGCAAAACTCCTATTGATTGAAGCTTCTTTGATGCTGGTTCCTGTGATTGTGGCTTTTATCTACCATGAAGATATGCGAGTGATTAATAGCCTTGTTATTACAATTGGTATTCTCGTTATCATAGGACTTCTTGGAGTGGCTTTCAAGCCAAAAAATTACCATGTCTACACTAAAGAGGGACTTTTGATTGTTGCTCTGTGTTGGATACTTTGGTCTTTCTTTGGAGCACTACCATTTGTACTTTCAGGACAAATTCCAAGTATCATCGATGCTTTCTTTGAAATGGTTTCTGGCTTTACCACGACCGGTGCAACTATTTTGCCTGATGTAGCTGTATTATCACACTCTCTGCTTTTTTGGCGAAGCTTCGCTCACCTTATCGGTGGGATGGGAGTATTGGTGTTTGCACTAGCCATTATGGAAAATAGTAAAAATAGCCACTTGGAAGTCATGCGTGCTGAAGTGCCTGGTCCTGTCTTTGGTAAAGTGGTTTCTAAACTGAAAGAAACAGCGCAAATTCTTTATATTATCTACCTAAGCATGTTTGCTGTTTTGACGGTTATTTTAATGACAGCTGGTATGCCTGCTTTTGATAGTATTATTACTGCCATGGGATGTGCTGGTACTGGTGGATTTGGTGTTTACAATGATTCCATTGCACACTATAATAGCTCTTTAATCACAAATATTGTATCAATTGCTGTGCTACTTTTCGGAATTAACTTCAACCTCTACTACTTCTTACTTCTTCGCAAATTTAAAGCCTTCTTTAAAGATGAAGAGTTGAGAACTTATATTGGTATTGTCGTGATTGCGACAGCTTTAATCTGGTTGAATGTTAGTGGACTTTACCCAAGTGCGGGCAAAGCCCTAGAAAATTCTCTATTTGAAGTAGCCAATGTGATGACAACAACAGGATTTGGAGTAACTGATTTGACCGTTTGGCCATTATTCGCTCAGGTCATTTTGCTCTTTCTCATGTTTATTGGTGGTTCAGCAGGATCAACCGCTGGTGGTATTAAGGTCATGCGTGCACTTATCTTGACAAAAATTGCAAGGAATCAAGTGCTCTCAACCCTTTACCCAAATCGTATCATGACTATCCATATCAACGAACAGCCACTTGATAAGGAAATTCAACACGGTGTCCTTAAGTATTTGACATTATATGTTTTCTTACTTTTAGGACTAACCTTAATGCTATCACTAGATAATAATAATTTTATGGTTGTGGTCAGCGCAGCTACTTCAACCTTTAACAATATTGGACCAATGCTTGGAACAAGTCAAACCTTTGCAATCTTTAGTCCGTTTTCAAAACTACTCATGTCATTTGCTATGATTGCAGGACGTTTGGAAATCTACCCAATGTTACTACTTTTCATTCCAAAAACATGGTCAAAATATTAAAAATCGAAAAGAGGAAAGCTTTAGCTTTCCTCTTTTTTTCTTCGAAAATCTTTATTGCGTCGAAGGGTAAAATAATCTGGTACCGGATCATCACCGCCCTCAACAAATGGGTGACAGCGTAAAATACGCGCGATTCCCATAAGAACACCTTTTATCCCATGCTTTTCAATCGCTCCAATCATATAATTAGAACAAGTCGGACGATACCGACATGATGGAGGTGTCATAGGTGAGATATGTTTTTGGTACCATTTTACCAGTGCAATAAGTAATTTCTTTATCATTTTTGTTTGTTAACAGCCAAATTGTGTAATTGGCTAATTTCTTTTTTATTCAGACGACGTGATTCACCTGGACGAAGCCCCGCTAAATCAAGTGTACCAAACTGTGTACGAGATAATTTATCAACCAAAAGTCCAACAGATTCAAACATCTTCTTAACTTGGTGATTACGTCCTTCATGGATTGTCAATTCTACCACTGAGCGATTTTTCTCAGGATCCACTTTAATGATATTGTAGCGGGCTGGTTTAGTCTTTTTACCATCGATGACAACACCACGTGTCAACGGACGAAGATTTTCTTTTGTTGCAATTCCTTTTACACGTGCCAAGTAGACTTTATCAATTTCATTACGTGGGTGAATCATTTCATCTGTAAAATCACCATCATTTGTCAAAATCAAAAGTCCAGTCGTATCCCAGTCCAGACGTCCAACTGGGTAAATACGTTCCGTAACATTCGGTAACAAATCAACAACTGTTTTACGTCCTTTATCATCAGACACACTTGAAATAACACCGCGAGGTTTATTAAGAAGATAATAAACTTTTTCCTCGTTATAAATTGGAGTGCCTTCCACTTCGACGATATCCCCAGATTTAACAGTAGTAGCTAGTTCTGTAACAACCTTACCGTTGATAGTCACCAAGCCTTTTTTAATCAAATCTTCTGCTTTTCGGCGACTGGCAATTCCCGCATGGGCAATATATTTATTAATTCTCATTTTATTTCCTTTAACTGCTTTTTTGCTATTTTACACCATTTCGTCATTTTTAGCGAGTTCTATTCTTCTTCAGCCAATTCAGGCTGTTCAAAAAGCGTCATTTCTTCATCAACCACTTCGATATTTGACACATCAATGAGTTCACTCAAATCATTAATTCCCATAAAATCTAGGAAATAATCCGTTGTCGCATATAGATTTGGTCGACCAATCACTTCTTTTTTACCAGCTTCACGAATTAACCCTAAAGCCATCAATTTACTGATAGCACTGCTCGAATTAACCCCACGAATATCATCAACTTCGATACGAGTAATCGGTTGTTTATAAGCAATAATTGACAAAACTTCTAGACTTGCCCGAGATAAGCTCTGATTAACTGGTGCTTTTGCAAAGTCACGTAACAAGTCTGCAAAAATCTCTTTAGTGACGATTTTATAGCAGCCTGCCGTTTCAATCAAACAAAGGCTTGAGCTTTCATCAGTTTCATATTTCTGTGCTAATTTTTCCAATTGTTGCTGGAGTGCTGTCGGTGTTAAATTAACCATACTAGCCAAGTGGCGTAAGCTCAAGCCTTCTTCACCCGCTACAAAAAGAAGGGCTTCAATCTGAGCTAAATAGTTCATATAACTTCCTTTCTTAATTGTTGTTTACCAAGAGTTACCAATTTTACTCAACTAACACTTCGTAAAACAATATCTCCAAAGTTTTCCTCTTGTTCTACTTCCACCTCATGGACTTTAATCAATTCTAAAGTCGCCAAAAATAAGGTAATCATCTCTGGAATAGATTGACATTCGTTGAAAACCTTGTTCAAAACAAGTTTTTTTGACTGAGTGAGTCGCTCAGTAATAACCGCCATCATGTCTTCAATACGATAATCGTCTCGTTCGACAACCGTATGGCTATTTTTTAATTCTCTTTGCTTTTCAGCCATAACGTGTGAAAATGATAAAAACAGATCCATAATTGTCTTATCATGAGCTAGCACTGCATCTTCGAAAATCAATTCTTGTTTTGGTTTTGAGTAAAATTTAGCACGTTCATCGTGCTGTGCTGACATTTCTTCACTAATCGCTTTAAAACGACGATATTCTTCGATTTGTGTCAACAATTCTTGTTCAGGGTCATTTTCTTCTGGCTCTGCCTCAACAATTTTCGGAAGCAACTTACGGCTTTTAATCAGCATCAACTGACTGGCCATTACCATATATTCACCAGCCACTTCCAATTTCATGGCCTGCAAAGTCGAAATATAAGCCAAATACTGCTCAATAACTTCCACGATTGGCACATCATAAATATCCATTTGATATTTTGAAACCAAGTGTAATAGCAGGTCCAGAGGCCCTTCAAAATCTTTTAATTTAATATCCATTAGTTATAAAATTTCTCTAAAGTCACTGGACTTTTAAGCCCTAGATTGCGACTAACTTCTAACAAAGATTTTCCTTTTGCTTTTTGATGCAAAACATATTGACGACGCATATCCTGCGCTGATAAATTCTCTAATCCTAAAGAAGCCAAAAATGCCTTTAGCTGATTGAAAAACCACTGTCTTGAATAGGATTTTCCTTGATTATCAAAAAGATAGACCTGCTGATCAGATATACTTGCAGTCATATAATCGAGTAATTTGGTAGGAACCTCTAATACTCTGATTAATCCCGCTTTTTGCACGCGCAAAACCGCAAAAGTTGTATCAAGATTAGCAACCTTTAAGTCTTGGATATCACTTGATGACAAACCAAGTTCAATCATCAAAAGCGCAATTAGCTGACCAGCCTGATAAGGACTTTCTTGATAAAAAGCTGAATAATCTAGCAACTCCTTATCAACAGGCTTAACAGCCAATTTTTCTTTATTACTTATTTTATAAAAACGATCAATGCGATCAGTGTCATACAAAAAGTATAAAAATTGATTTACCGCTGAAATCTTACGCTTCTTAGCTGAAGTTTTTAAAGGTGACAAGGAATGCTCATAAAGAGCTAGCTTTTCTTTGCTGACCTTGCCATCAACAGCCTCGACAAACTGCTGTAAATCATAAAAATAAGCATTTTTAGAATTCTCTGAGAGAGACTTACTATCAATAAATTCTTGGATAAAATCAATCATCTTTTGGAGTAATCGTATAATAATCAGTGAAATCGTGCAAAAGACTATTAACAGCCTTTAAAATCGATTTACGAGTAATAATGCCTAGAAACTGGTTATTCTTATCTAATACTGGCAAGAAAGGATAGTCCACAAGCAAGTGCATGATATCCGTCAAACTTGAAGTATCACTAATGGTTTCCAATTTTGTATTCACCATTTTACCAATATCAGTTTGAGCCAATTCCCAATCAGTTAATTGATTTTTAGCTTGATAAGACATAATGTCTGCAATGCTGATGGTTCCTACATATTTTTTATCTTTGGTAATAACAGGAACACGTGAATAACCATTATTGGCTAGTAACAACATAGCGTGATCTGAATTATGCGTATCAATAAAAATCGCTAAATCTTCTGCCGGAATCAAATAGTGATCCAAGTGGCTAAGAAGAAATTCTTCAAATTCTTTTGCTATCATCTGTCAAATTCCTTAGAAAGTGCCGGATAGAGTTTGTGGTCACGTGTGTAAAAATCAACCTTAACAGTATCTTTAGTAATAATCACCTTAGCATAAAGCTTTTCTTTAACTTCCCCACGAGGTTGTAACACACTACCTGGATTGATAAAAATTGTTTTACCATTACGCCAAGCAGCTGCTCGGTGCAAATGACCATAAAGGCAAATATCTGCATCTTCTTCCTGAGCAAATAAATCCAATCTATCCCATGTAAAATTAATATTATAAAGATGTCCGTGAGTTTGTGCTAT
>NZ_DGTE01000026.1:0-2777 GCF_002393675.1 Streptococcus sp. UBA4344 | reverse complement strand
CTTCACCAGCTGGTGTTGGGTTGATAGCTGTGACAAGGACAAGTTTACCTGGTTTATTTTCTTGAACAGATTTGATTTTATCAAATGATAATTTTGCTTTATATTTACCATAGAGTTCAATATCATCAAATGTGATACCAACTTTTTCAACAACTTCTGTGATTGGTTTAAGCTCAACACTTTGTGCAATTTCGATATCTGATTTCACGGGGACTCTCCTCTGATATTTTTTGATTGATAAAAACATTATAACACACTTTTTCAAAAACGCACGATATTTATTAAAATAATTATTATTGTTCGTGTTTTACCGATGCAAAACAATTATTTTTATCAATAGTTATAGTTATTCCTTATAACCAAGAATATTTCATAAACTGTGAAAACATGGGCAATTGAGTGATTATCTGGTTTTATAATCATTATTGAAGACATTTGTTTTATCAATCAAAGTTTAAAAGCGAAATATCTGATATTATTCGCTTTTTACTCTATTAAATCTTTAAAAAATATTTTTTCAAACCAAAAACATATTAAACAATTTACGAAAAAAACGTTTTTGTGTAAAATAAGGCTATGAAAATTTTAATTACATCCGGTGGAACCACCGAAAAAATAGATTCCGTTCGTGGCATTACCAATCACGCTACAGGATCCTTAGGAAAACATATTGCAGAAATTTTTTTAGAAAAAGGTTATCAAGTTACTTTGGTGACAACTAAAGAAGCTGTTAAACCAGTAGACCATCCGTTACTAACAGTACATACTATTACGAATGTTGATAGTTTGCTAAAAACACTTGAACCACTTGTCAAAACGCACGACGTCTTTATTCATAGCATGGCAGTATCTGACTACACACCTGTTTATATGACAGATCTTAATGAAGTTGAACAGGCCGAACACGTTTCAGATTTGCTAAATCGTCAAAATACAGAATCTAAGATTTCTTCTAAAGAAGACTACCAAGTGCTTTTTCTGAAAAAAACACCAAAAGTGATTTCTTTGGTAAAAACGTGGAATCCAGATATTGCTCTAATCGGCTTTAAATTATTGGTTGGTGTCAGCAAAGAGGAACTTTTTGCTGTTGCGCGTGAGAGCTTGCAAAAAAACAAAGCACGATACATCGTTGCAAATGATTTGACAGAGATTGATGGAAATCACCATCACGCTTACATGTTAGATGAGTCAAATGTTTATGAAGCTGATACTAAAGAAAGTATTGCTAGCTTAATTTTTGAAAGAGTGACCAATCATGACTAAAACGATTTTACTTGCTGTTTCAGGTAGTATCTCTGCCTATAAAGCAGCAGATTTAACTAATCAATTAACGAAACAAGGCTACAATGTTCATGTTTTAATGACAAAAGCTGCTACTGATTTTATTACGCCACTAACACTTCAAGTGCTATCAAAAAATGCTGTTCACCTTGATGTAATGACAGAAAATGATCCTAAAAGTGTTAATCATATCGAGTTAGCAAAAAAAGCAGATTTATTTGTCCTTGCCCCTGCTTCAGCTAATACTTTAGCAAAACTAGCACACGGTATGGCTGATAATATGGTTACAGCTACTGCTCTTGCTTTGCCAGCCGATACACCAAAATTAATCGCGCCAGCTATGAACACAAAAATGTACGAAAATCCACTCACACAGCGTAATCTAGCTATATTAAAAGAAGTTGGCTTTGAAGAAATCGAGCCTCGTTCAAGTTTATTAGCCTGTGGAGATATTGCGCGCGGTGCGCTAGCTGAGCTTGACGCCATCATTGAACGTATAGAAAAAAATCTTTAAATTTTACTCTTGTCAAGACACTTGTAAATTTGTATAATGTATTGGGCTTTTGAAAGAAAAGTCGAAAAAAGTCGTCCTTTAGGAGGAGTTATGAAAAACAATAAAGCAGCAAGTAATATTGCTACAGTTGCAATTTTCTTTGCTATCATGCTTGTTATTAATTTTTTAACAAGTCTTGTCTTTAACCTTTGGCCTGTGCCAATCAAACCAACCCTTGTTCATGTTCCAGTAATCATTGCTTCTATTGTTTACGGACCGAGAATTGGTGCCACACTCGGTGCTTTAATGGGGGTTATCAGTGTCACAGTCAATACTTTGACTCTATTACCAACAAGTTATCTTTTCTCTCCATTTGTTGAGAATGGTAATCTTTCATCACTGATTATTGCTATGGTGCCACGTATCTTGATTGGTATCACACCATATTTTGTTTACAAATGGCTTCACAATAAATTTGGTATTGTTATCGCCGGTGCGATTGGCTCAATGACAAATACAATTTTTGTTTTAGGAGGCATCTTCTTACTTTTTGCTAACGTATATAGCGGAGACATTAAAGCGCTTCTTGCTGTTGTTTTCGGAACAAACGCAATTGCAGAAATGATTATTTCAGCAATTTTGACACTTGCAATTGTTCCAAGATTACAGAAAATCAAATCATAAATAATGAAAATCACGGGAAAACCGTGGTTTTTTTAATGACATGAAGTAAAAAACTTGGTTAATTTTTACCTAACACAAACGTTTGCGTAACTTACAAAAAATGCTTAGAAAGCTTGATTTAACAATATTTTCACCAATATTAAATTTTTACTAGAAAAATAATTTACAAAGTGGTATAATGAAAGCGTTTATAAGATCATAAAAAGGAGTTCCATTAATGACTTACACTGAAAACTATCAAAAATGGCTCGATTTTGCGGGGCTTCCCAACTATCTCCGTGAAGAATTGTTAGCCATGGACGAAAAGACAAAAGAAGAT
>NZ_DGTE01000018.1:0-24896 GCF_002393675.1 Streptococcus sp. UBA4344 | reverse complement strand
GATGAGAAGTGACATGATTAAGGTAGGTGTGGATAAAGCACCAGCCCGTGGTCTTCTTTATGCAACCGGGCAAGTAAAATCTGCTAAAGACATGCAAAAACCATTTATCGCAATTTGTAATTCTTACATTGATATTGTTCCTGGACATGTTCATTTGCGTGAGTTGGCAGACGTCGCCAAGGAAGCTATCCGTGAAATGGGTGGTATTCCTTTTGAATTTAATACTATTGGTGTTGACGACGGAATTGCTATGGGGCATATTGGAATGCGTTATAGTCTTCCATCACGTGAAATCATTGCGGATGCTGCTGAAACAGTTATCAATGCGCATTGGTTTGACGGTGTTTTCTACATTCCTAACTGTGATAAAATTACGCCAGGTATGATTTTGGCAGCGCTTCGTACCAACGTTCCAGCTGTCTTTTGTTCAGGTGGTCCGATGAAAGGTGGCGTTGATATGACAGGTCACCAAGCAACGCTATCAAGTCTTTTTGAAGCTGTCGGAACTTATCAAGCTGGTGATATGTCTAAGAAAGAATTGGATTATCTAGAACAAAATGCTTGCCCAACTTGTGGTTCTTGTGCGGGAATGTTCACAGCTAATTCGATGAATTCTCTTATGGAAGTGCTTGGTCTTGCTCTTCCTGGAAATGGTACTGTTCTTGCGGTATCTGATCAACGTCGTGAACTTGTTCGTCAAGCAGCAAAACACTTGATGGATAATGTCAAAAATAATTTACGTCCACGTGATATTATCACTAAAGAAGCAATCGATGATGCCTTTGCTCTTGATATGGCAATGGGTGGTTCAACAAATACTGTTCTTCACACACTTGCTATTGCGCGTGAAGCAGGTATTGATTACAATTTGACAGATATTAACGAAATCGCTAAGAAGACACCATATCTTTCTAAAATTGCGCCATCAAGTGTTTACACAATGCATGATGTTCAAGAAGCTGGTGGTATTTCAGCAATCATCAACCAATTGATTAAAAAAGGTACAATCAAGGGTGATCGTATCACTGTAACTGGTAAAACATTGAAAGAAAATGTTGCAGGCGCTGAAATCAAGAATGAAGAAATCATTCACCCTATTGAAAGCCCTATTTCACCAGTAGGTGGTTTGTCTGTCCTTTACGGAAATATCGCTCAAGATGGTGCGGTTATCAAGGTTGGTGGAGTTGATCCATCCGTTAAAACTTTCCGTGGTAAAGCTATCTGCTGTGATTCACAAGATGAAGCACTTGAATTGATTGACAATGGTACTGTTAAAAAAGGTCATGTTGTTGTCATTCGTTACGAAGGTCCTCAAGGTGGTCCAGGCATGCCAGAAATGCTCGCACCAACTTCTAAAATCGTTGGACGTGGGCTTGGTAAAGATGTTGCCTTGATTACTGATGGTCGTTTCTCAGGGGCTACTCGTGGTATTGCCATTGGTCACGTTTCACCAGAAGCAGCAGAAGGTGGTAACATCGCCCTTATTGAAGACGGTGATGAAATCTATATTGATTTAACAAATCGTACAATTGATTTACTTGTGGATGATGCCACATTAGAAGAACGTCGTAAACATTTGAAACCATTTAAGTCAAAAATTTCAAGCGGTTGGTTACGTCGTTACACAACTTTTGCGTCATCAGCTAACTTTGGTGGTTCAATGATGACTCAAGAAGAGTTTGAAGAACGTAAAGCGGAACGCGAAAGCCAAGAAAAAGAATAAAGTAAATTATTTTTGAAAGTGTTCAAATAATTGTTCACTTTCCCTTGCTTTATTTTTTTTAAATGTTATTATAGTAACAAGCTGTTAGAATTTTTAGATAATTCGGAATTTACATGAAAAGGAGGACTTTGTGAAACAGATTAGATTAAAAGAATCCAAGAATGGATCGGAATTATTATTGGAAACCTTGGCTAGTCTGGGAATTGATACGATTTTCGGCTACCCGGGTGGAGCCGTTCTGCCACTTTATGACGCTATTTATAATTTTGATGGTATTCGCCATATTTTGGCACGTCATGAGCAAGGTGCCCTCCATGAAGCAGAAGGTTACGCAAAATCAACTGGTAAACTTGGTGTTGCCATTGTTACCAGCGGTCCTGGTGCAACTAATGCTATTACAGGTATTGCCGATGGTATGAGCGATAGCGTTCCGATGCTTATTTTCACTGGTCAGGTTGGTATGTCTGGTATTGGTAAAGATGCTTTCCAAGAAGCAGATATTATTGGTATTACAATGCCAATTACAAAATACAATTATCAGATTCGTGATGTTGCTGATGTTCCTCGAATTGTAACTGAGGCTGTGCACATTGCAACAACTGGACGACCTGGACCAGTAGTGATTGATCTTCCGAAAAATATTTCGGCTGCAAAAACATCATTCTATCATGATCCAACGGTTAATCTTCCAAGTTATCAACCGACGTTAGAACCAAATGTCTTGCAGGTCAAGAAAATTTTGACACAGTTGAAAAAAGCAAAACGTCCACTAATCATTGCTGGTGGTGGCGTCAATTATTCAGGTGCATCTGAGGAGTTGATTGCTTTTGCAGAACGCTATAATATCCCAGTTGTTTCAACATTGTTGAGCTTAGGTGTTATGCCAATTAATCATCCACTTTCTTTAGGGATGGGTGGTATGCATGGGTCATATGCTTCAAACATGGCATTGACACAATGTGATTTCATGATTAACTTTGGATCGCGTTTTGCAGATCGCTTGACAGGTAATCCTAAGACATTTGCTAAAAAAGCAGTTGTAGCACACGTTGATATCGATCCAGCTGAGATTGGTAAAGTGGTTAAAACACAGATTCCAATCGTTGGTGACGCCAAGCGTACATTACAAATTCTTCTAGATGAAGATGAAGTTAAAACACGTCACGATGATTGGACAGAATCAGTTCTAGCTAATAAAGCAAAAGCTCCATTTAGTTATGATTTTGATGAATCAGTGATTAAACCACAACACGCTATTGCTACAATTGGTAAAGTTACTGATGGTGATGCCATTGTCGTAACAGACGTTGGTCAGCACCAAATGTGGGCGGCTCAATTTTATCCATATAAAAATGAGCGTCAACTGATTACATCTGGTGGTCTTGGAACAATGGGATTTGGTATCCCAGCAGCAATCGGTGCCAAGTTAGCTAACCCTGATAAAGAAGTTATTCTTTTTGTCGGTGATGGTGGTTTCCAAATGACAAACCAAGAATTGGCATTATTAAATGGTTATGGTGTTCCGATTAAAGTGGTACTTATCAATAACCATTCACTTGGTATGGTTCGCCAATGGCAAGAATCATTTTACGATGAGCATCGCAGTGAGTCAACATTTGATGATGAACCAAACTTCCAAATGATGGCAGAAGCTTATGGAATTGCTCACTACAAGTTCACTAATCCAAATACGTTGGAAGAAGATTTGAAAGTAATTACTGAGAATAAACCAATGCTAATTGAAGTAGCTATTTCAAATCGTGAACATGTTTATCCAATGGTTCCTTCAGGTAAATCAAATAGTGAAATGTTGGGGGTGAAGTTTAATGCGTAGAATGTTGACAGCTAAGCTTCAAAATTCAACAGGTGTTCTTAATCGATTCACTGGAGTCCTGTCACGCCGACAGGTAAACATTGAGTCTATATCAGTTGGACATACCATGGAACCAAATGTTTCTCGCATCACTATTATTATTGATGTTGAGAATTTGGAAGAAGTCGAGCAAATCATCAAACAATTGAATCGATTGATTGATGTACTTCGAGTTCGTGATATTACGGACATTCCACATTTGGAACGTGAAGTGATTTTGGTTAAGGTTACAGCACCAACTAGCAAACGAGCTGAGATATTAGCCGTTATTCAACCTTTCCGCGCTAGTGTTGTTGACGTTGCGCCTAAATCAATTACGATTCAGGTGACTGGTGACGGAGATAAGATTGATGCTTTGCTTCGTGTTGTTAAACCTTATGGTATTCAGAATCTTGCTCGCACAGGTGCAACAGGATTCTCAAGAGATTTTTCTTGTTAAAAACATTTAATTTAGTTAACATTTGCCTTACTCGGGCAGTTAAAATAAAAATAGAAAAGAGATATTTATTATGGCAGTAACAATGGAATACGAAAAAGACGTAAAAGTAGCAGCTCTTGATGGTAAAAAAATTGCCGTTATCGGTTATGGATCACAAGGTCATGCTCATGCTCAAAACTTGCGTGACTCAGGTCACGATGTTATCATTGGGGTTCGCCATGGTAAATCATTCGATAAAGCAAAAGAAGATGGATTTGACACTTATGAAGTAGCAGAAGCAACTAAACTTGCTGATGTTATCATGGTATTGGCACCAGATGAAATTCAAGCTAAACTTTATGCTGAAGAAATTGCTCCAAACCTTGAACCAGGTAACGCTCTTGGTTTTGCACATGGTTTCAACATTCGTTTCGAATACATTAAAGCTCCTGAAACAGTAGACGTATTCATGTGTGCTCCTAAAGGACCAGGTCACCTTGTACGTCGTACTTACACTGAAGGATTTGGTGTACCAGCACTTTACGCTGTTTACCAAGATGCTACTGGTAATGCAAAAGATATCGCAATGGACTGGTCTAAAGGTATCGGTGCTGCACGTGTTGGACTTCTTGAAACAACATTTAAAGAAGAAACTGAAGAAGATCTATTCGGTGAACAAGCAGTTCTTTGTGGTGGTTTGACTGCCCTTATCGAAGCTGGTTTTGAAGTTCTTACTGAAGCTGGATATGCTCCAGAATTGGCTTACTTTGAAGTTCTTCACGAAATGAAACTTATCGTTGACCTAATCTACGAAGGTGGATTCAAGAAAATGCGTCAATCAATCTCAAATACAGCTGAATTTGGTGACTACGTATCAGGACCACGTGTTATCACTAAAGACGTTAAAGAAAATATGAAAGCTGTTCTTGCTGATATTCAATCTGGTAAATTTGCAGAAGACTTCGTTAACGACTATAAAGCAGGTCGTCCAAAACTTGAAGCTTACCGTAAAGAAGCAGCTGAACTTGAAATTGAAAAAGTTGGTGCAGAACTTCGTAAAGCAATGCCTTTCGTTAACCAAAACGATGATGATGCATTCAAAATTTATAACTAATTTTTGAAGAAGTCTACTTAATATAAGGCCGATGTTAGTCATCGGTTTTTTATCTATTAATAAGCAAATTGTCATATAAAATATTTAGATATTAGAAGAGGTAGTTTATGATCTTAGCTAAGGATGTTGTTGACGCCTATGACGTCTTGAAAGATGTTGTTGAGCGTACACCCCTAGATTTTGACCGCTATTTGTCGGAAAAATATGGTGCAACTGTTTATCTTAAACGTGAAAACATGCAGAAAGTGCGTTCTTTTAAAATTCGTGGTGCTTATTACGCTATTCACCAATTATCAGATGAAGATAAAAAACGTGGTGTAGTTTGTGCTTCAGCTGGAAATCATGCTCAAGGTGTTGCTTTTACCTGCCATGAAATGAAAATTCCAGCAACAATTTTTATGCCTGTAACAACTCCCCAACAAAAAATTGGTCAAGTTAAATTCTTTGGTGGTCCTTATGTGACAATTAAATTGGTTGGAGATACTTTTGATGCTTCAGCACAAGCAGCTCAAGAATTTACAAAATCTGAAGGAATGACTTTTATTGATCCTTTTGATGATGAAAATGTTCAAGCAGGACAAGGGACTGTCGCCTACGAGATTTATGAACAAGCTCAAGAAGAAGGCGTTACCTTTGACCAAATCTTTGTTCCAGTCGGTGGTGGTGGTTTGATTTCTGGTGTAGCCACTTATATCAAAGATGTTGCTCCTGAGATTGAAGTCGTTGGTGTGGAAGCGTCAGGAGCTCGTAGCATGCGTGCTGCATTTGATAAAGGGCATCCTGTTAAATTGGAAGAGATTGATAAATTTGCCGACGGGATTGCTGTTCAAAAAGTTGGTGAGAAAACTTTTGAAGTTGCCCGTAAATATGTTGATAAATTAGTTGGTGTTGATGAAGGTTTGATTTCTGAAACACTTATTGACATGTATTCAAAACAAGGTATCATTGCCGAACCTGCGGGAGCATCTTCTATTGCAGCTCTTGAAGTCATGAAGGATGACATCAAAGGTAAAACAGTTGTATGTATTATCTCTGGTGGGAATAATGATATCAACCGTATGCAAGAAATGGAAGAACGTGCCCTTATTTATGATGGGGTGAAACACTATTTTGTGGTTAATTTCCCACAACGTCCAGGAGCACTTCGTGAATTTGTAAATAACATTCTTGGTCCAAATGATGATATTACGCGTTTTGAATATATCAAACGTGCTAATAAAGGAACTGGTCCAGTTCTCATTGGGATTACTTTAGGGGATAAGAATGATTATAATGATTTTATTGATCGTCTGTCAGGTTTTGATCCTTCATACATCAATTTGCACGGAAATGAAAGCCTCTATAATTTGTTAGTTTGATGAAAAAATAAACTTCTGTTCTCTCTTAAAATTATTATTATATTGACAAGCAAACCTAGTTGAACTTTCCGGTTTAACTAGGTTTTTATGTGGATTTTCCTTGACTTTTTGAGAAAATAAAATATAATTGTATTAACCAAAAGGTACAAAAATGGAGGTTTGGTGTTTAGGCCTTGTTTTATTATTTATTATGCCTTTACAGCAATTAGTTGTGACTAGATGTCTAGAAAAAAGAAATAGTTTCAAAGGAGAATAATTATGTTTTTAATTGTTGTTACAATTGTTATCTTGCTAATCTTAGGTGTGATTGCAAGCACACTTTATGTTGTTCGTCAACAAACAGTAGCTATCATTGAACGTTTTGGAAAATATCAAACAACTTCTGGTAGTGGTATTCATGTTCGTTTGCCATTTGGTATTGATAAGATTGCTGCACGTATTCAATTGCGTCTTTTACAATCTGAAATTGTGGTAGAAACAAAAACGAAAGATAATGTTTTTGTTACTTTAAATGTGGCTACTCAATACCGTGTTAATGAACAAAATGTTACAGATGCTTACTACAAACTTATGCGTCCTGAAGCTCAAATAAAATCATATATTGAAGATGCTCTTCGTTCATCAGTTCCCAAATTGACTTTGGATGAATTGTTTGAGAAAAAAGATGAAATTGCTCTTGAAGTGCAACATCAAGTAGCTGAAGAAATGTCAACTTATGGTTATCTTATCGTGAAAACATTGATTACTAAAGTTGAACCAGATGCTGAAGTTAAGCAATCAATGAATGAAATCAATGCGGCACAACGTAAACGCGTTGCAGCTCAAGAATTAGCTAATGCAGATAAAATTAAAATTGTAACGGCCGCCGAAGCAGAAGCTGAAAAAGATCGTCTTCACGGTGTTGGTATTGCTCAGCAGCGTAAAGCAATCGTTGATGGCCTTGCTGAATCTATTCAAGAATTAAAAGACGCAAATGTTGGTATGACAGAAGAACAAATTATGTCTATTCTTTTGACTAACCAATACCTTGATACTTTGAATACTTTTGCGGCTAAAGGCAATCAAACACTCTTCTTACCAAATCATCCAGAAGGTATTGAAGATATTCGCACACAAATTTTGTCATCATTGAAAACTAAATAATAAAAAAAGTCCCTATTGCAGACGGAAGGAATTGCAATAGGGACTTTTTGTCTGGCATTGTTAGGGATTGAAATAGGAGTTAAATATTTCTTTTATACCGTTTATATTCATGGATTATTTTCAGAGCACGTTTCCGTGTTTTGATATTGGGACTTTTAAGTCTGCGATAAGCAGATGCTAAATCAGTTTTTTCAGCCATATCAACCTCCTTAAAATTAGATTATTAACGTTAACATTGAGTAGTATAGCACAAAATGCTTAACCGGTAAAGCATTTTGTGTATTTTAAGCTAATATATTGATATTTTGGCTCAAAAAAACAACCTTCTAAGATATAGAAGATTGTTTTTAACATTATTTCAAGAAGCGTTGTAAGAAAACTTTTGTACGCTCTTGTTGAGGATTTTCAAAGATTTGTTCAGGTGTACCTTCTTCAGCGATAACGCCTTTATCCATGAAGATGACGCGATCTGAGACTTCTTTGGCAAATTCCATTTCGTGAGTAACGATAATCATTGTCAAACCTGATTTAGCAAGATCTTGCATTGTTTTAAGAACTTCACCAACCATTTCTGGGTCAAGTGCTGAAGTTGGTTCGTCAAATAGCATTGCTTCAGGGTTAACTGACAAGGCACGGGCAATAGCCACACGTTGTTTTTGACCACCAGAAAGTTGTTTTGGTTTTGCTTTCCAGTATTGTTCTGTCATTCCAACTTTTGTGAGGTTTTCTTTGGCAATGGCTTCTGCTTCACTGCGAGAACGTTTTAGAACAGTTGTTTGAGCAACAATAGCATTTTCCAAAACGTTTAAGTTTTCAAAAAGGTTGAATGATTGGAAAACCATTCCAAGTTTTTCACGGTATTCTGTCAAATTGTAGTTTTTTTCGAGAACGTTTTGACCGTGGAAGAGGATTTTACCAGCAGTTGGTTCTTCTAAAAGGTTAATAGAACGAAGAAATGTTGATTTTCCTGAACCTGATGAACCAATGATTGAAATAACCTCACCTTTTTTAACTGAAAGTGAAATATCTTTAAGGACTTCATTTTGTCCGTAAGATTTTTTCAAATGTTTAATATCAATAATAGCTTGTGACATTATTTCACCTCTTTCGTTTGGTTTTGGTTAGCACCAGTTGTGTAAGTGTCGGCATCGAAGCGTCGTTCAATAAAGCGTAGGATGCGTGTCACTGTGAAGGTGAGAACAAAGTAGATAATCGCGATAATAGTAAATGTTTGGAAGTATTGATATGTTTGTGTTGCAACAGTATTACCTGAAAAGTAAAGTTCAACAACTGAGATAACATTCAATACTGAAGTATCTTTGATGTTGATGACAAATTCGTTACCTGTTGCTGGCAAGATATTGCGAACAACTTGAGGAAGAACGATTTTGCGCATTGTTTGACCGTGGGTAAATCCAAGTGCTGTAGCTGCTTCGAATTGACCTTTATCAACAGCGAAGATACCACCACGAACGATTTCACTCATGTAAGCACCAGTGTTGATTGAAACGATAAAGATTGCAGCTAGTGTACGGTCGATTGAGATACCAAAGGCTTGAGCTGTACCATAGTAGATAACCATTGCTTGTACGATCATCGGAGTACCACGGAAAATTTCAATGTAAACGCTAAGCAACCAGCCAAAGGCTTTTTGAAGTCCTGCAAGAACTTTATTCGTAGCTTTTGGAGCTGTGCGGTAAACACCAATCAATAGACCAATGAAAAGACCAACAACTGTACCAATAATAGAGATGAGAAGTGTAACCCCTGCACCACGTAGGAATTGGTTCCAGTTTTTCTTGAAGATTCCCCACATGTCAGTAAAGAAATTACTCTTTTGATCTTTTTCAGTTTTATCAGCTGGTTGTTTTTCAATCATGTCATCCATGAGTTGGAGACGATCGTTTTCAGAGATGCCAGCTAAAACAGCATTAACTTTTGCCAATGTTTCTGTATCATCTTTACGAAGACCGACAGCAATAGCAGTGTCTGCTTTAGATGTTGCAAATCCTTTGCCTTCTTCAAAGGCAATCATCTTGAAGTCGCTGTTAGCATTTTCAGCAGAGATAGCATCAGGACGTTCAGAAACGTAACCATCAATAATACCAGATTCAAGTGCTTGACGCATTTGATTGAAGTCACCCATAGCAGTTTCTTTTGAAACACCTTTGATTTGGTCAATCAAGTTGTAAAGGTAGACACCTTGCTGAGAAGTTAATTTTGCACCTGCAAAATCTTTTAATGAAGTTGCTTGTGCAAAATCACCTTTTTTAGAAACAACGATAACTGGGTAGCTTGTATAGTAACTATCTGAGAATGCAATTTCTTTCTTACGTTCAGCCGTAGGACTCATTCCGGCAGCAATCATGTCAATCTTTCCGGAAGTAAGTGCTGGAATTAATCCTGTCCAAGTAGTTTTGACAACGAGGAGTTCCTTGCCTAAGCTATCTGCTATTTCCTTAGCTATTTGGACATCGTATCCGTTAGCGTACTGGCTAGTTCCTTCGATAGGAACAGCTCCATTAGAATCATCATCTTGTGTCCAGTTAAATGGGGCATAGGCTGCTTCCATACCGACACGAAGATATTCGTCAGCGTTTGCACTAGTCATTCCTCCAAAGAGAAGAAGAAGGCCTGCAAAACAACTTAAAAGTAACTTTTTCATTTAAGACTCCTGTCTATTCTTGTACCTTACTATTTTACAGGAAATAGGGTCTGATTTCAACACGATACGCTTAAAAATAGAATATTTATACAACAGATTATGATAAAATAGTGGGAGAAGAAAGGAGTAGGAGATCATGAAAAAATTAAGACTGATTTTGGTTGCAATCATCACATTTTTAGGATTATCTGTTCAAGTTTTTGCTGACAGTGATGTTGACTACAGCATCAGCAATTATGATGGTGTCTTAACAGTACATGAGGATAATACTGCTGATTTTTATCAGACAATTACTTATCGATTTGATTCCTCTTATAATGGTCAGATTGTGACTTTGGGAGAAGCAGGTCATATGCCTGATGGTTTTTCTGTTAACAATCAGCCAGAAGTTTCTGCTGAAGTTAATGGAGCCGATAAAACTGTTCGGTCTGTGGTAAGCGATCTTGGTGATGGTTATCAGGTAAAAATTTATAATTCTGGTTATAGTGGAGATGTAGTGACTGTTAAGTTACACTGGAAATTATCGCATTTACTTTTCCTTTATCAAGACGTCGCTGAACTCAATTGGGTACCAATTAGTGATTGGGATGAAACCTTGAAGCATGTCACTTTTACTGTTGTCACTGATAAGACGACGACTAATCGTAATCTCTGGGCTCATAGAGGTTATCTAAAATCAGCGGTTGTAAACAAATTACCCGATGGTTATCAAATTACTACTGAAAATGTCGATGGGAAATTAGAGCTACATGCTTATTGGGATAAAGCCATTTTGACAAATGCTACAAGGTTAGCAAATAACCGTAAGGCAGATATCATTAAGCAAGAAAATAAAATTGCTCGAAGAAGCCGATTGCTTAAACTGGTACTATTTAAGCTCGTTCCTGCTGTGATTGTTGTTTTAATCGGATTGGCTTGGCTTTTCTTCTTCAATGGAAAACGAATGGCTCAAAAGTACGAAAAGTTTAGTCGCGATACTCGTTCCTATGAAGCGCCTGAAGATTGGTCACCTTTGCTAATTATGCAATACATTTACGATGTTGATTTGCAAGATACTGATACAAAAGGAAGTCCAATTTCACAAAAATTCAAATTTGAGACAGCTATGCAAGCGACATTGCTTGATTTGATTGATCGTCATATTATTACAGCAAATGATGAGGAATTGACTTGCCATCTTGATAAGCCAATGACTGATTATGAATCAGAAGTTATTGATATGGCATTTGGCGATAAAGGAACCGTGAAAATTGAAGAACTGTTTGCTGATTATCGCTTTGATGATGAGCTTGTTGGTAGCTATAAGAAAAAATATAAAGGTCACACCTTAGAAACAAAACTAAACAATCTTGGTGAAGCTTTCAACAAACGCTATCTTGGTAAGTTGGAACAGATTACGGATTTAGTAGATCAAGAAATATCAGATAAAGGTCTACCAGAAATTCGTGAAAATTTAACTGGTATCATTGCTAATAAATTTGAATATGCCAAGGGTCTCCTATTCCTTACAGTAATACCAATTTTTGCTGGCTTAGTTTACCTTTTGTTTAATGCAAATTTGGCTTTTCTTACATACGGTTTATTATTACTTTTAGTTGTTTTAAGTTTAGTTATTATCATGGTTAAAGCGCACTACTATAAGGTCCATGGTATGATAACCGCTATAGGTCAAGAACGAATTCAAGCTTGGGTTAGCTTTACCAATATGATGCGAGATATTAATAAATTCGATAAAGTTGACTGGCAAGGAGTCATCGTCTGGAACCGTATTTTGGTTTATGCAACGCTATTTGGCTATGCTAAGCAAGTTCAAAAATATCTCAAAATTCATGATATTAAACTTGCTAGTGAGTCTGATTTTATGATGAGCCCTGAACTTGGTTACTTAATTGGTATGCAAACACATCGATTAGGAATGGCTAGTTTGAATGCTGATTCAGCTGCTCACTTTTCTGTTTCATCCGGTAGTTCCGGCTCTAGTGGAGGATTCTCCGGAGGCGGCGGTGGCGGAGGCGGCGGAGCGTTTTAAAAATGCCCCAAATCTGCTATAATTGAAGGGATATTAAATTAAGGAGAGCTTATGTTATTTTTCGAACTACTAAAGGCTATCTTTTTAGGGATAGTTGAGGGAATTACAGAGTGGTTACCTGTTTCAAGTACAGGACACCTGATTTTGGTTCAAGAGTTTATCAAATTGAATCAAGGTAAAGCGTTTTTGGACATGTTCAACATTGTCATTCAATTGGGAGCAATCTTAGCTGTTATTGTGATTTACTTTAAACGTTTGAATCCATTTCAGCCTGGAAAAACAGCGCGTGAAGTTCAGTTAACATGGCAACTATGGTTAAAAGTTGTCATTGCATGTATTCCATCAATTTTGATTGCGGTGCCTTTTGATGATTGGTTCGAAGCACACTTTAACTACATGCTTCCAATCGCAATTGCCTTAATTGTTTACGGGATTGCATTTATCTGGATTGAAAAACGAAATGCTAATATTGAACCTGAAGTGACTGATCTTACTCGCATGCCTTATTTGACAGCGTTTTGGATTGGATGTTTCCAAGTGCTAAGTATTGTTCCGGGAACAAGTCGTTCAGGAGCAACAATTCTTGGGGCTATTATTGTGGGGACAAGTCGTTCAGTCGCTGCTGACTTCACTTTCTTCCTTGCTATTCCAACAATGTTTGGTTACAGTGGTTTGAAAGCCATTAAATTCTTCTTGGACGGAAACGTTCTTAACTTTAGCCAATTCTTGATTTTGATGGTGGCTAGCGTAACAGCTTTCCTTGTCAGTCTTTATGTTATCCGCTTCTTGACTGATTATGTTAAAAAACACGATTTCACTATTTTTGGTAAGTATCGTATCGTTTTAGGGACAATTCTTATTTTATATAGCATTGTTAAAGTTATCTTTTAAAATGCCAGCAGCCCTTGTCAGGGCTGCTTTTTGTGACGTAAAAATTGAAAAAACATGACTTTTCCTGTATAATAAAATGACTACTCGTGCGAGGTATATAGTATGGAAATGAAACAGATTAGCGAGACAACGCTAAAAATAACGATTAGTATGGAAGATTTAGAAGAACGCGGAATGGAGTTGAAAGATTTTTTGATTCCTCAAGAAAAGACAGAAGAGTTCTTCTACTCAGTAATGGATGAATTAGATTTACCGGATAATTTCAAAGATAGCGGAATGCTTAGCTTCCGTGTGACACCACGTAAAGACCGTATTGATGTCTTTGTCACAAAATCTGAAATTAATAAAGATATTAACTTTGAAGATTTGGCTGCATTTGATGATGTCTCAAATATGTCGCCTGAAGAATTCTTCAAAACTTTGGAACAAACCATGTTGTCTAAGGGAGATACAGAAGCTCACGAAAAATTAGGTAAAATTGAAGAAATGATGGAAGGCGCTGTTGAAGAAGTCTTAACAGAACATGCTCAACAATCTGAAGCAACAGAAACTGAAGAAGAAGTTAATCCATCAGATTATGTTCACTATGTATTGGATTTTCCAAGTTTAGAGGCAACAGTTGCTTTTGCTAAAGCAATTGATTTTCCAGTGGAAGCGTCAGAACTTTATAAGATGGATGGGGCTTACTACATGACAGTCCTTATTGATTTGCAAAATCATCCTTCTTATTATGCAAATTTGATGTATGCTCGCATGTTGGAATATGCTGGCGCTGGAACAAAGACACGTGCTTATTTACAAGAGCATGCAGTTGAATTATTGACGGATGATGCCGTCGCAAAATTAAAAATGATTGAGTTGGTATAGTATGGCACCCTTTACAATTGAATATGTTTTAGTTTTAATTGGCGCATTTTTGTTATCACTTTTCTTGACGCCGATTGTTCGTTTTATTGCTTTCCGCGTTGGTGCCGTTGACAATCCAAATGCTCGTCGTGTTAATGAAGTCCCTATGCCAAGTAGTGGTGGTTTAGCGATTTTCTTAGCCTTCTTGATATCATCTTTAATTTTTATGCCAATGGTTTTGAAGCAACCGATTTGGACGATTTCTTATTTTGATTATATTTTGCCAGTTGTTATTGGTGGATTTATCATTACAGCGACTGGTTTTATCGATGATATTTATGAATTGAAGCCAAAAACAAAAATGGCAGGAATCATTCTTGGAGCTGTCATTGTTTGGGCATTTACGGATTTCCGCTTTGATAGTTTTAAAATTCCTTTTGGCGGACCGTTATTACAGTTTAATTCGATAGTAACCTTTTTCCTAACTGTCTTTTGGATTATTTCAATTACAAATGCCATGAATTTGATTGATGGTTTAGATGGTCTGGTGAGCGGTGTTTCTATCATTAGCCTGATTACAATGGCTTTGGTATCTTATTTCTTTTTACCACAAACTGACTTTTATTTAACGCTGACAATCTTGCTGTTGATTGCCTGTATTGCAGGTTTTTTCCCATATAATTACAACCCAGCTATTATTTATTTGGGGGATACAGGAGCATTATTCATTGGATTTATGATTGGTGTATTATCTCTTCAAGGGTTGAAAAATTCGACAGCTGTTGCGGTGGTTACACCTGTTATTATCTTAGGGGTTCCTATCTTAGATACAACTGTTGCGATTATTCGCCGTAAATTATCTGGACGTCCTGCGACAGAAGCAGACAAGATGCATTTGCACCATCGTCTTTTAGCTATGGGATTCACGCATCGAGGTGCTGTTTTGGTTGTTTATGGTATTGCTATCCTTTTCTCACTCATTGCTCTTTTACTTAATGTTTCAAGCAGACTGGGTGGAGTATTGTTGATGATCGGTTTAGCGTTTGCCTTAGAGGTCTTTATCGAAGGATTGGAAATTTGGGGAGTTGGTAGAACACCTCTCTTTGACACCTTGAAATTTATCGGAAATAGCGATTACCGTCAAGCAACTATGCTTAAATGGAAAAATCGCAAAAATAATAAGTAAATGAAAAGCCTATTATGGCTTTTTTTTTGATATAATGATTAGTAACCCTATAGAACTGCGGTAATTTTCAGAAAAAAGTTACTGCTGCATTTGATTAATTGGAGGAACGTACACATGTCTGTACTTGAAATAAAAGATCTTCATGTCTCAATTGAAGATAAAGAAATTCTTAAGGGTGTTAATTTAACCCTTAAGACTGGAGAGATTGCTGCGATTATGGGTCCTAACGGGACTGGTAAATCAACGCTTTCAGCTGCGATTATGGGTAATCCAAATTATGAGGTTACTCAGGGTGAAATTTTGCTTGATGGTGAGAATATTCTCGAACTTGAAGTTGATGAACGAGCTCGCCTTGGTTTATTCCTTGCTATGCAGTATCCATCTGAAATTCCAGGAATTACGAATGCTGAATTTATTCGTGCAGCTATGAATGCTGGAAAAGAAGATGATGAAAAAATTTCTGTCATGGATTTCATCACAAAACTTGATGAAAAAATGGAATTTTTGGGCATGAAAGAAGAAATGGCAGAACGTTACCTTAACGAAGGTTTCTCAGGTGGTGAGAAAAAACGTAATGAAATTCTTCAATTATTGATGCTTGAACCCAAATTCGCTCTTCTTGATGAAATCGACTCTGGTCTTGATATCGATGCTCTTAAAGTTGTTTCAAAAGGGGTTAACGCTATGCGTGGCGAACAATTTGGAGCAATGATTATCACTCACTATCAACGACTTCTTAACTATATTACACCAGATGTTGTACACATTATGATGGATGGTCGTGTTGTCCTTACAGGTGGTGCAGAACTTGCTGCCCGTCTTGAAAAAGAAGGCTATGCGAAAATTGCCGAAGAACTTGGAATAAAATACGAAGAAGAAGTGTAATTGATGATGTCAAGTCTACTATTATAGTAGACGATACTCGTATGTAGGATATAAAAAGGAGTAAACATCAAATTATGACGAAAGAATCAGTTTTAAATTTTTCACAAGCAAAAGCAGAACCTTTGTGGTTGCAAGAGCGACGCTTAGCTGCTTTTGATCATATAGATAAATTACCATTACCAGAGGTCAACCGTGTTAAATTTCATCGTTGGAATTTAGGTGATGGAAGTATTTCAGAGGATGTGGCATTGGCTAATGTCCCTGATTTTACAGCTCTTGGAGATAATCCAAAACTTGTTCAAGTTGGAACTCAGACCGTTCTTGAACAGTTACCTGTTGACTTGATGTCAAAAGGTGTTGTTTTTACAGATTTTTATGGTGCTTTGGAAGAAATTCCTGAAGTTATTGAAAAATATTTTGGTAAAGCGCGTGGTGACCTAGAAGATAAATTAGCAGCTTATCATACTGCTTACTTCAATAGTGCTGCTGTACTTTACATCCCAGATAATGTGGACATTGAGGAACCGATTGAAGGTCTATTTTTTCAAGATAAGGCTAGTGATGTTCCATTTAATAAACATGTCCTTATCATTGTTGGTAAAAATAGTCACATTAGTTACTTAGAACGCTTTGAATCAATTGGTGAGGGTGATGCTAAGGCAACAGCAAATATCTCTGTTGAAGTTATAGCATTGGATGGTAGTCAAGTGAAATTTTCTGCTATTGACCGCCTAGGAAATAATGTGACAACTTATATTAGTCGTAGAGCTTATCACGGTAAAGACGCTGTAGTTGATTGGGCTATTGGCATCATGAATGAAGGTAATGTGATTGCTGACTTTGATTCAGACTTGTACGGAGATGGTAGTCAAGCTAATCTAAAAGTAGTAGCTGCTTCATCAGGTCGCCAAGTACAAGGTGTGGATACACGTGTTACAAACTATGGCTGTCATTCAGTTGGGCATATTTTGCAACACGGTGTCATTCTTGAACGTGGGACTCTTACTTTTAATGGAGTAGGTCATATTGTTAAGGGAGCAAAAGGAGCAGACGCTCAACAAGAAAGTCGTGTCCTTATGCTTTCAGATAAAGCACGGTCAGATGCTAATCCAATTTTATTGATTGATGAAAATGATGTTACAGCGGGGCATGCTGCGTCAATTGGGCAAGTTGATCCAGAAGATATGTATTATCTAATGAGTCGTGGTATTGATAAGGAAACAGCTGAACGCCTAGTTATTCGTGGTTTCTTAGGTACTGTTATCACTGAAATTCCTGTCAAAGAAGTTCGTGATGAAATGATTGCTGTACTTGATAGCAAGTTGGAGCAACGTTAATATGACAACATTAAATCCTCATAAAATCGCTCAAGACTTTACTATACTTGACCAAGTTGTTAATGATGAACCGTTGGTTTATCTAGACAATGCGGCAACGACTCAGAAACCACAAGAAGTTCTTGATGCGCTTAATCAGTACTACCATACTATTAATGCCAATGTTCACCGAGGTGTTCATACATTAGCTGAACGTGCAACAGCTGCTTATGAAGCTAGCCGTGAAAAAGCACGTCAATTTATTAATGCTAAATCAATTAAGGAAGTTTTGTTCACTCGTGGAACAACAACTGGTCTTAATTGGATTGCACAATTTGCCCAAGAAGTTCTTCAGAAAGATGATGAAGTCCTTATCTCTGTTCTTGAACATCATGCGAATGTTATTCCATGGCAACAAGCATGTCGCAAAACAGGAGCAAAATTAGTTTATGTTTATTTGAAAGATGGTCAACTAGACATGGATGACTTACAAAATAAACTTTCAAATAAGACTAAGTTTGTAAGTATTGCTCATGTTTCAAATGTATTAGGTTCAGTTCAACCAATTAAAGAAATTACTAAGTTAGCACATCAAGTTGGTGCTTATATGGTTGTTGATGGTGCTCAATCTGCGCCTCATATGGCGATTGATGTCCAAGATTTGGATTGTGATTTCTTTGCTTTTTCTGGGCATAAAATGCTTGGGCCAACGGGTATTGGTGTTCTCTATGGTAAGGAAGAATTGCTTAATCAAATGTCACCAGTTGAATTTGGTGGTGAAATGATTGATTTTGTTTATGAACAAGAAGCCACTTGGAAAGAATTACCATGTAAGTTTGAAGCAGGAACACCAAATATTGCTGGAGCCATTGCTTTAGGAAAAGCATTTGATTATTTGAATAACCTTGGTATGGATGCTGTTCATGCTCATGAACAAGACCTAGTCGATTATGTTTTACCGAAATTACAAGCAATTGAAGGTTTAACAGTCTACGGACCACAAGATCCTAGCAAGCATACTGGTGTTATTTCTTTCAATCTTGATGGCTTACATCCACATGATGTGGCGACGGCTTTGGATTACGAAGGTGTCGCTGTTCGAGCAGGACACCATTGTGCACAACCTTTGATTACTTACCTAGGTATTCATTCGGCAGTACGTGCAAGTTTTTATATCTATAATACGAAAGAAGATTGTGATAAACTAATAGAAGCAATTCTCAAAACAAAGGAGTTTTTCAATGGCACTTTCTAGATTAGATAGTCTTTATATGGCAGTTGTTTCAGATCACTCAAAAAATCCGCATCATCATGGCAAATTGGAAGATGTTAATCAAGTTAATCTTAATAATCCGACTTGTGGTGATGTGATTTCATTATCAGTGAAATTTGATGGTGATCGCATTTCTGACATTGCTTTTGCTGGTGATGGTTGTACCATTTCAACAGCTTCATCAAGTATGATGACTGATGCTGTAATTGGTAAAACAAAAGAAGAAGCCCTTGAACTTGCCGAAATTTTTTCAAAAATGGTTCAAGGTGAAAAAGACGATGCTCAAAAAAGATTAGGCGAAGCTAGTTTCTTAGCAGGAGTTTCAAAATTTCCGCAACGCATTAAATGCTCAACTCTTGCTTGGAATGCTCTTAAAAAGGCTATTGAAAACGATAATAAGAATACAGAAAGGTAATTAGATGCCTGAAAAAAATGAAAAAGTAACACCAAAACCAATTGATATTGGTGAATATCAATATGGCTTTCACGATGATGTAACACCAGTCTTTTCAACAGGAAAAGGAATTAGTGAAGATGTTGTTCGTGAATTATCTGCTGAAAAAGGCGAGCCAGAATGGATGCTGGAGTTCCGTTTGAAATCATTGGAAATTTTTAACAAAATGCCAATGCAGGATTGGGGACCAGATTTATCAGATATTGATTTTGATGAGATTACTTACTATCAAAAAGCATCTGATAAACCTGCACGCTCATGGGATGATGTCCCAGATAAAATTAAAGAAACCTTTGAGCGTATTGGGATTCCAGAAGCAGAACGTGCCTACTTGGCTGGTGCTTCAGCTCAGTATGAGTCTGAAGTCGTTTATCATAATATGAAAGATGAATATGATAAATTAGGTATTATTTTCACTGACACAGATTCTGCTTTGAAAGAGTACCCAGAACTCTTCAAGAAATATTTTTCTAAATTAGTCCCACCAACAGATAACAAGTTAGCTGCTCTAAATTCAGCTTTTTGGTCAGGTGGCACCTTCATTTACGTGCCAAAAGGGGTCAAAGTTGATATTCCTTTGCAAACTTATTTCCGCATTAATAATGAAGCTATGGGACAATTTGAACGTACCCTTATTATTGTTGATGAAGGGGCAAGTGTTCACTATGTTGAAGGATGTACAGCTCCAAACTACTCATCAGCTAGTCTTCACGCTGCAATCGTTGAAATCTTTGCACTCGAAGGTAGTTATATGCGTTATTCAACTATTCAAAACTGGTCAGATAATGTTTATAACTTAGTAACAAAACGTGCAACAGCTAAGAAAAATGCAACGGTTGAGTGGATTGATGGTAACCTTGGTGCTAAGACAACTATGAAATATCCATCTGTTTACCTTGATGGTGAAGGTGCGCGCGGAACAATGTTGTCAATTGCCTTTGCTAATAAAGGGCAACACCAAGATACGGGTGCTAAAATGATTCACAATGCTCCACATACGTCATCATCAATTGTTTCAAAATCAATTGCTAAAGGTGGCGGAAAAGTTGATTATCGTGGACAAGTAACATTCAATAAAAATTCTAAAAAATCAGTTAGTCACATTGAATGTGATACGATTTTGATGGATGATATTTCAAGTTCTGATACAATTCCATTTAATGAAATTCATAATTCGCAAGTTGCACTCGAACACGAAGCGAAAGTTTCAAAAATTTCAGAAGAGCAGCTCTATTATTTGATGAGTCGTGGGCTTTCTGAACAAGAAGCAACAGAAATGATTGTTATGGGATTTGTCGAACCATTTACCAAAGAACTTCCAATGGAATACGCGGTTGAACTTAACCGTTTGATTAGTTATGAAATGGAAGGTTCTGTTGGATAAGATAATAAAAAGAGGCAATTGTAATTGTCTCTTTTTATTATATATAATAGGAAAAGTAATAGTAGTTTTTATAGGTTTTCGTTGACGTAAGTGACGAAGTGATTCCACCAAACTTTAAGAAAAATACTTGTTTTTACCTCTTTTTTAGCAAGTGCTGGTACGCTTGGTTTTGAGTCGAGGTATCCAGTTCCTACGATTTGTTTATCATCATAGATGAAAGAGCCAACTTTGTCACCTTTGTTAATAGTCGCTTCGTATCCTTTAGATTTTGTTGAGAATGTTGCTGAAACGTCAGTGCCAATACGATGAACAACTTTTAACTCTTGAGAAGCAACAGCGGGTACAGATTTTTCTTTACCATCTTTTACCTTTGCTTTGCTATTTTTAGTTGACTCACCAGCATCAACAAGAGTAGTCATTTCATAATGTGATTTAACATATTCAAGAAGATCATTCGTAGCTTTAAATCGGGCAAATTCATCTTCTTGCCAATTATCTGCATTCATAACAACAGAGATAATGCGCATACCATTTTCAGTTGAGGTTGCAACAAATGAAGCTCCAGCTAGTTCAGTTGTACCTGTTTTTAGACCGTCAACACCATCACGTTCATAAGGCATTCCTTTAAGCATGTAATTGTAAGTATTCATTGTCGAACCGTCAAAATCAGCAGTAGTTTGCTCAGTGATTTTAAGAACAGCTGGATACTCAGTAATTAAGTGCTGGGCAATGATTGCCACATCACGAGCGCTCAACATGTTTTCATCAGTTGAGCTAGAACCTGGATGAATGTTATCGCCTAAATAACTATTATTAAGGCCTGAAGCGTTAAATAATTTAGCATCATTAATTCCCCATTCCTGGAGTTGAGCTTGCATCATATCAACGAACTTACTTTCGGTACCACCAATTTGTTCAGCTAAAGCAATAGCAGCACTGTTGGCGCTAGCTACCATAGCTGCATTAACCAGTTGCTCGACAGTGTATTCTCGAGCTTCCATAGGAACATTACTAGCATCTGAATTAGCTGTTAAATCATACGCATAATCAGAAATAGGAACTTTAGTATCCCAGCTTAGATTTCCTTTATCGATTTCTTTGTAAGTTAAATAAACTGTTAATATTTTAGTCATAGAAGCAACACCATCGGGTGTAGTTGCATCTTTTTCATATAATACTTTTCCTGTAGAGGCTTCAACAGCGATAGCATGTTCGGCGGCTACATCGAAGCTATCATCTGCAGCAACCTTGCTCCCAACGAAGGCCAATAGTACGGCCAAGACAGCAAAAACTTTCTTCATTATTCCATCCTTTGTTAAAAAAATTCAACATAATAATTATACCATATAAATAGTGTGTTAGGTAATCTGACAAAAAATTCAGAAAAAACTATTCTCTTCAGAAAAAACTATTTTCTTTAAGGAAACTTTATGATATAATTTTATTTGTCAAATAATATAATTTAGAGAGAACAACTAGGAGGGCGTCACATGTCACTAAAAGGTAAAACATGGAAACGCGTCGGTCTTGGGGCTGTAGCCTTAGTCTCAACAGCTGTATTGGCAGCTTGTGGAGGAAAAATCTCATCAACTTCTTCAAAAACTGATGAGATTAATTGGTACACTCCAACTGAAATTAGCACTTTGGACATTTCGAAAGTTACAGATACTTATTCTTCAATTGCTATCGGTAACTCAGGAAGTAACTTGCTTCGTCGTAACGAAGATGGTGAATTAAAACCTGATTTGGCAGAAAAAGTAGAAGTATCTGAGGATGGTTTAACATACACTGCAACATTACGTGATGGTCTTAAATGGTCTGATGGTAGTGATTTAACTGCAGATGATTTTGTTTACACTTGGCAACGTATTGTTGATCCTGCAACTGCTTCAGAGTATGCTTATCTTGCATCAGATGCACATGTTTTAAATGCTGCGGAAGTTATTAATGGTACGAAGAGTGTTGATGAATTGGGAGTTAAAGCAGACGGTAACAAAGTAATCTTTACACTATCAAGCCCATCTCCACAATTTATGAGTCTTCTTACATTTGCTAACTTCGTCCCACAAAATAAATCTTTTGTGGAAAAAGCAGGTAGTGACTACGCTACAACTTCTGAAAAAGCACTTTATTCAGGTCCATATACAGTGAAAAAATGGAATGGTTCTAATGGTTCATTCACACTTGAGAAGAATAAATACTATTGGGATGCCAAAAACGTTAAATTGAAAAAAGTTAACGTCCAAGCTGTTAAAAAACCTGATACTGCTGTACAAATGTACAAAGATGGTGAGCTTGATACAGCAAACATCTCAGGTACAGAAGCAATTTTTAAAGCAAATAAAAGCAATAAAGATGTTGTGGATGTTCCAGAAGCAACATCAGCATACCTTGTTTACAACGAGACAGGTTCTGTTAAAGCTTTAGCAAATACTAAGATTCGTCAAGCACTTAACCTTGCTACAAATCGTGAAGGTGTTGTTAAAGCAGCCATCGATACTGGTTCAAAAGCTGCAACAGCTCTTGCTCCAACAGGACTTGAAACTTTAGAAGATGGTACTGATTTATCTAAATACGTATCACAAGATTACACTTATGATGCAAAACAAGCAGCAAAACTTTTCAAAGAAGGTCTTGCTGAAATCGGTGAAAAATCAGTTAAATTGACAATTACAGCTGATTCTGATACACCAGTTGCCAAAGCGTCAGTAGACTACATCAAACAAACATGGGAAGATGTTCTTCCAGGATTAAAAGTAGAAGAAAAATTCGTAACATTCAAACAACGATTGCAAGATTCTAAAACACAAAACTTTGATGTTGTTCTATCACTTTGGGGTGGTGACTATCCAGAAGGATCTACATTCTATGGATTGTTTACATCTGATTCAGCCTACAACTACGGTAAGTTTAGCGATGCGACATATGATGCAGCCTACCAAAAAGCATTGACTACAGATGCTTTGGATCCAGTAGCTGCTGCAGATGATTATAGAGCTGCTGAAAAAGCACTTTATGATAATGCACACTATAACCCACTTTACTTCCGTAACACAAAAGCACTTCAAAATCCATCAATCAAAGGTCTTGTTCGTAACTCAACTGGTTTGCAAGTTGACTTTACATATGCCTATAAAGACAAATAATCTTTAATAAGTATGAATAATGGGCAAGAATTGGTTGCGGCCAATTCTTGCTTTTGTTGACAGGTAAAACTTTTCCCCTGCCAACAAAAGCAAATAAGAGAAGGAAATATTATGGTAAAATACATTCTTAAACGTGTTGCTATTCTTCTTGTAACACTCTGGGTAGTTGTTACCCTGTCGTTTTTCCTCATGCAAGTTATGCCTGGGACACCTTACAATAACCCAAAATTAACTGATGAGATGATTGCTTTAATGAACAAACAATATGGGTTGGATAAACCAGTTTGGCAACAATATCTTACATATCTATGGAATGTTCTCCATGGTGATTTTGGTACAAGTTACCAATCAATCAACCAACCAGTCGGTCGTTTGATTTCACAACGCTTGGGTGTTTCAATTCAACTTGGTGTTCAAGCCCTAATCGTTGGTCTTCTTGCTGGTCTTGCGGTTGGTGCTGCATCAGCACGTAATAAAAATAACTGGATTGATGGAGTACTTAGTGTCATCTCTACACTTGGTATTTCAGTACCATCATTCATTATCGGTCTATTCTTATTGGTAACTCTTGGTTTCAAATGGAGCTTGTTCCCACTTGCTGGATGGGGTTCATTTGAACAAACAATCATGCCATCTATTGCTTTGGCAATTCCAGTATTTGCTCAAGTAACACGTTTCTTCCGTGGACAAATGATTGAAACATTGAGTTCTGACTACATTCAGTTGGCAACAGCTAAAGGTTTGAATAAACGTCAAGTGACACGTAAACACGCGTACCGTAACTCAATGATTCCAGTTTTGACTTTGGTTGGTCCTATGGCAGCAAACTTGCTAACAGGTTCAGCTTTGATTGAACAAATTTTCTCAATTCCAGGAATTGGTCAACAATTTGTAACATCAATCCCAGCTAAAGATTACCCAGTAATCATGGGAACAACAATCGTTTATGCAATGATGCTAATGGTTGCTATCTTGGTAACAGATATTGCGACAAGTATTGTTGATCCACGTGTACGCTTGCAATAAGGAGACTATTCATGGCAGATAAAACAAGAGAATTTAAACTTGTTGGTGTTGGTTCAGCCAGCTCACAAGAAAAAATCGAAAAGCCAGCTCTTTCTTTTATGCAAGATGCATGGCGCCGTTTGAAGAAAAATAAATTAGCCGTTGTTTCAATGTGGTTCTTGGGAAT